>NZ_QUAE01000018.1:0-65867 GCF_003386945.1 Halobacillus trueperi
CATTATATCTTGATAATTTATTAAAATTTTATATGATTATAAGTGGGAAACTCTTTGAAACTAAAAGCCTTTTGCAGATAGAATAGTTTTAAAAAATACCTTAAGAGGGTGAGGTAAATGAAGGATAAAATTTCAAAAAGAGAAGCCATATTCTATAGTCATAAAATGGCTCAACTCTCCAAAGCGCTTTGGAAAGCCATTGAAAAGGACTGGCAGGAATGGATCAAGCCATTCCAATTGAACATCAACGAACATCACATTTTGTGGATTGCTTACCATTTGAAAGGGGCAAGCATTTCTGAGATTTCCAAGTACGGTGTCATGCATGTTTCAACCGCCTTCAATTTCTCAAAGAAAATGGAAGAGCGCGGCCTCCTTCAGTTTTCTAAACGTGAAAACGACAAAAGAAACACCTATGTAGAATTAACAGATGCAGGGATTGAACTTCTAGAAGAAACGCTGAATGAGTATAACCCGGAAGATAACTCTGTACTTAGAGGCGCTATGCCAATGACAGAAATGTATGGTAAGCTTCCTGAGTTCTTAGATTTATCTGCTTTGATCAAGGAGATTTATGGAGACGAATATATAGAAATCCTCGAACGTTCACTAGAAAACATTGAAGAGGAGCCATTGGTCCAACAACCGACGGATATTGAGGACTATAAGAAAAAATCAAGGTCCTCATAACAAATAGGAGAATAAATAAATAGAACCCTTTCCAGTAAACATTTATTGGAAAGGGTTCTATTTATGGTGAAGACGAATAAGTTGGTTCGTCAATTTCGGGTAAAGCCCCTGCTGATCAAGTGCTTCCAACGCGTCTGCTATAGGTAGCTTGTAACAAAGCATGCCAGCAAAGTGAATCACCAAATTAGAATGATTCATCAAACCGTTAGCCACGTCCTCTTCGTAACGCTCATTCAAAATTTCTAATAACTGTAACGTTTCCTTATATTCTTTTCTTGTTAAGCTTTTTTCAATGACTAATTTCGTAAAAGGATATTTCTTCATCTCTTCGACTTCTAGTAACAAATTCAAGTGGAATGCAAAGGTTTCGCATTGATTTCCCTTCTCCAAAATACTCCCTCCACAACCTGCAGTCACCCTTGTCATACCAAGGTTTATAAGATCTTACAACAAAAGAGTATAAAGCAAATATTTTTTTTACAAAAAACCTATTGCTTTTTCTCCTCAAACATACTATTATTCGTCTTGTGCCAAACAAACGAAACATAAAACGTACTACTATCATATCGATTTTCATAATAAATTCACAGTATTTTTTGTTGTAAGGGAGGGATTCTTATGATGAACTGCTGGAAAACAGTAAACATCAATAAAGAATTCGGTCTGAACCGTGTTTACCTGATGTCTTTTCTTACAGGACTACTTTCATTCCTAATCTTATACCTGCCGTATTCAATGATTCACGGTACGCATGAGATGAATGATCACGGTTTTCTACCGTTGTTGGTTATTTTGTTTTTCTTACCGTCGATGCACCGCCTTATGCACATGCTACCTTTGATGCTCAGCTATAAGCGGTTGCGAGTGAAGTTCAAATTCAGGAAACGATTTGTTCCGACCTTCACCTATCAGTGCAAAACTCGGTTATCAAAGAAGACATCCATCATGATGGCTCTTGCACCGACTTTCTTAATTACAGTTCCTGCACTCATCATGGGATATGTCTTCCCTAACTACTTTGCATATCTCGTACTCTTTGCATCTGTGAACATCGGATTATCTTTCTCTGATTTTCTCTATTTAAATTATTTCGCAAAAGCACCGAAAAAGTGCTTGATCGAGAATGCGAAAGAAGGCTATGATATCTTGATCCATCAGCCAAAAGCATAAAAAAACAACGTTCACTCTTTTGAACGTTGTTTTTTTACGTTTTCTTACAGTATATGGCAGGATTGTGTAAGACTTGAATTCGAGATATTCTGGGGTTCGTTCGCCGTATTGGGAGTCAGGGGTGGCTGGGAAATCCATTCCCGCGGGAGTCTCGCAGCTTCCCAGCCACCCCATTCAATGGATATGAGAAACGAACCCAATACACGAATGGAGCGTCTTCCATAACCACTACATTCTAGTTGAAAAGCCCTTTATAGCAAGCGTTAGGATACAAATGGCTGCTTATTCTGGAAGTAGTTTCGAGATACTTATATGATCAAGGGGCGGAGGGGAATGGGGAGACTCCTGCGGGAAAAAAGTGCATGGTGAGACCCCACAGGACGCAGTCCGAGGAGGATCACCGCGCTCCCGCGGAAAGCGAGCTATTCCCCGCAGCTCCCATCCACTCAACAAAAGTCTCGAAACTGAGTCTTCAAGAAAAGGGAGCTTTAGTTGAAGTCGGAATTTGTCTTTTTATTTCTGAATCAGACTTTTTTGTTCTAACCGGGAAATCCGACCTGCTTTTTTCTGTTCAATCCACCCAAACTTTGATAGAGTAGTTTCATAGGGAATAAAGGAGGTACCAACATGGCATTCGGATTCAGCTTGTACGCGCTCGTCATTTTATTCGTGTTTAACTCACTCACACATTCCTTATGCACAAAGACGAAAATGTCGAACGAAAAACAAACGCGTGTTTTCCGCACGATCAACGTACTCATTACAATATTACTGATCTCTTCTTATGTGGAAGTGCTTAATACACTTTAAGAACAGGCCGTAGATGGCCTGTTTTTTCTATGTCTTGTTTGAATTGCTATATTTTCACAATACAGTATAGAACATTGACTATATAATGTGTTATATTTACTGATAGGCTGTGAGCAAATCTCTACGTCACGAAATTCACAATAAGTTTTAGGAGTGTCAGGATTATGAAAAAAATAGCCATCACGGCTGCATTGGCAGCGAGCGTATTCACCTTGTCAGCTTGTTCATCAAATGCAGATGAATCAGAAGCTGTTGTTGAAACCAATGGTGGAGAAGTAACGAAAGAAGAGTTCTATCAGGAATTGAAGTCTCAGTATGGTGAGCAAGTGCTTCAGACTCTTGTAATGAAAGAAGTTCTTGCAAATAATTATGAGGTTTCCGATGAAGAAGTAAACAAGGAACTAGAAACAATTAAAGAACAATACGGCGATAATTTCGAAAACATTCTTCAGCAAAATGGCTTTGCCGACGAAGAAGCTTTCAAAGAAACCATCCGTATGAGCCTATTGCAAGAAAAAGCCGCTTCTGAAGGAATCGAAATTTCAGAAGAAGAAATGAAAAATTACTATGACCGTATGAAAACAGAGGTTCAAGCGAGCCATATTCTAGTCTCTGATGAAGAAACAGCGAAGGAAGTTAAAGAAAAAATCGATAATGGAGAAGATTTCGGAGAGCTAGCCGCGGAATATTCTTCTGATGGTTCTGCTCAGCAAGGCGGTAAGCTTGGCTGGTTCGGACCTGGAGAAATGGTTGCTGAATTTGAAGATAAAGCCTACGAATTAGAGCCAGGTGAAGTAAGTGAACCTGTGCAATCTCAATTTGGCTACCATGTCATCAAAGTGACAGACAAGCGCGATAAAGAAGATATCAAGCCTTATGAAGAAATGAAGGAAGAAATCAAACGTACATTGACGAGTCAGAAAGTCGATCAGGCTGAGCTTCAGAAGAAGATGGATGAGCTTATGCAAAACTCTGAAATTGATGTGAAGCTTGATGAGTTTGAAGGTCTCTTCGATAAAGAAGAAGCACCAGTAGAAGAAGGTACAAATCCTGAGGGAAATAACTCAGAAGAAAATTCTTCTGAAGCAGAAAATACAGAAGAATAATAAAGATCAAAAGCCAGGTGAATGTTTCACCTGGCTTTTATTCTGACATCATGGCATCTCTTTTTCCTCGGCGCTCTTTCTCCTTTTCAATCCGCTTTAAATACACTTGACCTTCCCGTTCGATATACTCTTGTTCGAGGTTGTGTTCCGCTCTCATGGCGCGGATGGCCATATACCCGCTTATGAATATAAAGACAATGCACAAAAACACCCAAATCGGAAGACCGAATATCATAAATTCATCCTCCCCGCTCCTTTTGTCTCTAGTCTATGAGCAATCGCGAGCAAATATGATACAAGCTCCCTGTTCTTAGTAAAGAGCTACGAAAAAATCCGATGCGCACAGCCAACAAGCTGTTCACATCGGATTCTTTACTTTTTATCTTTTTGATCAATTTTCGGTACGTATTGAAAGATCTCTCCGGATTCTACCACATGAATAAACCTCATGAGCCAGCGATAGTAATTTTGAGCATATTCCAGCCGATCGATATCTTCTGTTATTTTTGCATGAAGATCTTCGTCCGTCGTCTTCTCTTGCAGCTCTAGAAGCTCCTGGATGGCTTCATCCGCTTCTTCAATATTCGTCTCTGTATGATGTCTCCAACGGCTTCCGAACAAGGAAGTGAAAGATTTATACCAATCTTCTTCTGACTTGTATAAATCTTTACGGACTCCTTTTTTAAAGGAAGGTTCGACCATCTTCATATCTGATAAAGCACGGACGCCTGTTGACATACTGGTCTTACTCATCTCCAAAGCTTCCCGCATGTCATCCAATGTCATGGGTTCCTGTGAAAAGTACAGCACCCCATACAAGCGGCCGATGGACGGGGTTACCCCATAAAGGCTCATATTCTTAGCTATGACTTGGATAAATTGTTCAATCGTTTCTTCGTATTTGTTCCAATCTTTATTGTTCATTTCTGGCAATGGAAACCCTCCATTTGCTTATTCCTCAGTAATCTTAAAACATTTTATCATTAATGTTCTTACATTGCGACCTTTTATCGATTTTAACTCAATCGCAGGACTTGAGGAGATTGAAACGCTTCTTCCAAATCTTCTCGCCATGTAAAAAGAACGACTTGGTGCTTTTTAGATAATTGCTCGAAAAGTTCCACCATCAGGCTTAATCTCCTCTGGTCAAAATGAACAAAGGCATCATCAACGAGAAACGGAAGGGACAAATCATCCGCCATCGTCTCCCCAAGGGCCAGACGGAAAGAAACATACAGTTGATCCCTTGTTCCCCGTGAGAGTTCCATTGGAAAATAAGTGAATCCCTGCTTACTAATGACCTTAATGCGATCATCATCGGGTGAAATTTTCACATCAACATAATTTCCGTTCGTCAGTTTATAAAAATAGGTCGTAGCTTTCCCTAAGATCCGTGGTAAATATTTTTCTTTATACGCATGCTTCGTCTTCTCCAAAGCCTTCCAAGCCAGTTGATAAGCCGCCCATTCTTCCGAAAGTTTTTGAAGTTCTACTTTTTCTTTGTGAAGTTTGTGGGTAATGCTAGACCGTTCATCTGAATGCTCCAGCTGTCGAATGGCGCTCTCGTTATGTGCACTGGCTTGCTGGTTCTTTTTTTGTTCCTCTTCAATCTTTTGCTTATCGCTTTTCAGGCGTTCCAGACGGGCCGAAAGTGCAGCTTCTTCAGGCACTTCTGTCCACACATGATAATTCTGCTGCTCTCTTTTTGACAGCATACGCTGCAGTTGACGTTCTAAATCCTGGAGCTGACTTTGTTGCTCCCTTTGTTTTTTCTTCTGTTTCGCCTTTGTGTAAAAGTCCTCTTCCTTCTCCACGCCGGCTTCTTGGAAAAGCTCTTGTTGTTGGACCAAATAAGTAGAAAGCTTCACATTATTTTCTTTCGCACGCTTATCCAGGGATTCCAACTGCTGTTCTGCTTGAGTGATCTTCTGCCTTCTATGATGCTGCTCTTGGACCCATTCTTTTAAATGCTGCCACTGCTGTTCCATATTCTCTTCGTAGAATTCCCACTTTTTCATCTCGTAAAACGCTTCCAGATTTTTTTTGATATGGTTTATTGTGGAGCGTTGCTTTTCTTTTTCCTGAAGCAGCCGTTTCTGTGTACGTTTCTTTTCTTTCAATTGTGTCAAAAGATGATAGAGCTTTTCCCAATGCTCCACGTGTAAGTATGCTAGGAAAGGATAGAGATTACGCTGTTCATCAAGGGTATTTTCCAATCTTCTTTTTCGTTGTTGGAGATGGTGGGTCTTCTCCTGCAGCCGAATCTCTTCCTGGTTCAACTGCTTCCATTGCTCACGCAGATGATGGTACTCATTCTTTTGTGCATCATATTTTTGCAGCTGTTTCCTCGCTTGTTCCATTTCTTCCACAGGAATGGATGTCGTCACACTTTGCTCAGATAATTCCACTATTTTTTTGTGACAGCTATAACTGTACAATGCAAGAGCAGCGGCTATGACCAAACACAAGAAGAATAGCACCATTCCTTCGAGGAACCCCCCAAAAGCCAGTGAGAGGCCGGCCAACACGCCCCCTAACAAACGTCCATTCCTTAATCTCGTTGTATCTTGGTCAGACGTTGCTGCCATTTGATAATTTCTCTGCAACTTTTCTTCATACTCTTTGGCTGTTTCCTCACTGATCCTCTCGTCCTCTATCGAATGTTTATGTTCTTCTATTTTTTGAAGCTCCCGGGCGATGTCGTCTGCTTGTTCCTTAATAAACGCTTCCTCACGTTCCACTTCTTCTTTTTCTTTTTTCAATGCTCGCCATGTTTCTTCAATATAAAATGGCAATGAATATTCCTCTATTTCATCTATATCCAAAGGAACATCAATATGACTTTTATCTTCTTCAAGCTGTTCATCAAGTCGGGTAATCTGTTGTAAAAGGCGTTCGACCTCATAGACAGCTTGTTCATACTTTGGATATCCTGTTTCTACGAGCTTTCCTGCTTCTTCCTCTTGAAGTGGGTCGTATCCATCCTTCCAACGTTGAATAGAAGACTCAACTTCCTCAATATTAGTTTTTAATAGCTTTTGTTCCGATTGAAGAGGCAAAAGGACTTCCTTCACTTGCTGGTAACGCTCCACACCCGCTTCCGGAAAAGAAAGGTTACATTGATGCTCTACTTCAGCCTTTATTAAGTGGTAATCAACGATAACAGCTCTTACTTTCAGAACTTGTTCCGTTATGTAAATTTGATTGATGGTCTCCTGCCATTCCCCTTCCAATGTGCGTAGGCGTCCGTTCAATGTTTCTTTTGTCTTTTGAAGCCGTAAATAGTCTTCTTCTTCATCATCCAATGTTTTCTTCTTCTGCTGCAACTCCTCAACCACTTGAAGCTGTTCATTAATGAGTGGTTTTTTTCCTTTCGGCTTGAAACGTTCATCCATTTGTTTTTGCAGCCATTTTTCTGTCTGATAAATTTGATCAGATCCCGTTAATCCGATATTCAATAGGGCTTCACCAAGCTCATACCCTGATAAATTCTTTAGTTCCATCAAGTCATCCGCATTAAAACTATAGGTAGATTCAAAAACTCTACGTTCCATTCCATCCAGTAAGTTCCGGAGCCAGGCTTCGTCCTTTTCCTCTCCTGTCTCTAAACGGCAAACCGCTTTTCCGTTCTCATGTTCGTGCGTTCTCTCAATCGTCACCCTTCCGGACTCTTCCGTTAAAAGGACAAGACGTCCGCCCATGCTTCCTCCGGTTTTAGGTATAAAAGACACCCTTTGCTTTGGGGGTAGTCCAAATAACATAAACAAGATAAATTCGTAGAGCGTCGATTTTCCTGCTTCATTTTCGCCTATAATGACATGAGGAGATGGAACGGTTAAATCCAAAGAATAATCCTTCCATTTGCCGAATCCGTAAATGAATAAATGGGTGATCTTCACATCGTCCCCCTCCTCTCATGGTTGATCATCCGTTCCAATAGCAGTGATTTGGCTTGTTCTATCATATCCGTCGTTTCTTCATTTTTAATCGGATGAATATACTTGGACACTTTTCGGTGAGAAAACAAAGGAGAGAGCCATTGTTCTACTTCTTCTTCATTTAAATTAGAAATGGTCCGCAATAGTTCACCTGTAAAATGAGAACCTTTCATTACATCCTCTTCATTCCAGGTTGTGCGGCCTTCAACCTTGATTTCCTCAATCCAAATCCAATCATCGGAATCAAAATCTTCATTCTCATTAATGACTTCCACCCATTCTTGAATATCCTCTGTGGATCCTGCATATCCCATCATCGTGATCGTCAACATCACAGGAGAACCGGCAGCTACTTTTTCTTTCGCCTTCTTCAAAACTTTTTCCAATTCTTCAAACGATGTGGTTTCAAGATCATCCACAGTGGTAAAGTCGTATGTAATGCTTTGCAACGGGACAAACTGAAAATTCCATTCTCCGGAGTTGTGCTCGACAAGATAACATCCTTTTTCTCCCGCTTCCTTTCGTGATCTCCCCTGGATATTCCCTGGGTACAGGATAGGTGGATCTGTTGATAGAACTGAACGTTTGTGAATGTGACCTAAAGCCCAATAGTCCATATCTTGACCTTTTAACTCTTGTAGTGAAAAAGGTGCGTAAACATCATGGTCTGTATTTGTTTCAAGACTGCCATGAAGCATTCCGATGTGATAGTCCGGCCCCTCTTCTTTAGTGAAAAACGAAGCTTTGCGATCTCGTACTTCTCTTGTCTCATAGCTGAACCCGTAAATATGCGCCACTACGTCCCCGTCCTTTTCAAAAGGGAAGAATTCAACGTTTTGACTTTGAAATATATGTACATTGGCAGGCATTTCAATGGGTAAGGTTTGCCCCTCTATATAATCGTGGTTACCATAACTGATATATACTTGAATATCCTTCTCATGAAGACGTTCAAACCCACGCCTAAGATGGACTTGAGCTTTAATACTCCGAATTTCCTCATTGTATAAGTCACCAGTAATCAAAAGGAAATCCACCTTATTGTCTATGCAGGCGTCGATTAGCCGGTCGAACGCTTCGAATGTGCTTTTTCGCAACCTATCTAACAGTTTTTCCGGGAAGTGTCCCTTTGTTTTAAAAAGGCTGTCGATATGTAAATCTGCGCTGTGTATGAATCGAATCGATGATTCCACCATGATCAGCCTCCTTTTCTATTATTTCTTTCATTTTAACAGAGCCAAAAACCGAATGCACGTTCTCATATCACAAGGGAGCAACAGCAAAGTCGCAATCTTCTCCGAACGGCCCACCCATAGCTGGGATTTTATCATTTAACCAGCCAAACAAAAAACCCCTTAACCAAGGGGTTTTTCTTTACTTCTCTTTTTTAGAGAGTTGCAAAGCCGTTTTTAAATCTTTTAAGGAAGTGGACTTCCCATACATCAGTACACCGCCACGATAGACCCGTGCTCCAATCAAAGCAAGCAAAAGAATGGAACCGATGAGGATACCAATAGATAAGGCGACTTCCCAAATCGGGATTTCCAGCATTCCTACACGTAAAAACATGATCAGTGGTGTAAAGAACGGGAAATAAGAACTGACCGTGATAAATGTAGAATCAGGAATACCAAGGCCAAACATCGCAATAAGGAAACCAGCTACAATCAGCATAATCATAGGTGCCAATAATTGCTGCGCATCCTCCAAGCGACTGACGAGCGACCCCAAAGTCGCCGCTAAGGTAGCATAGAGCAAATAGCCAAGAATGAAGAAAACGACGGCATAGACGATTGTGCCGGGATTAATGTCATTGAAACCGAAAAACTCCAGCATCGAACCATCGCCAAGGGTCTTGCTTTGTTGGATACCTAAGTATCCAGCCAAAATAAGGATTGCGAATTGAGTCAAGCCTAACAAAGCAATCCCGAAAATTTTGGCAAACATTTGGGATACTGGGGATACGCTCGAAACTAAAATTTCCATGACGCGACTTGATTTTTCTGTTGCTACTTCCGTAGAGATCATCTGCCCATACATGATGACAGAGAAATACAAGAAAAAGAGCATCACATAAACAAGTCCTCGAGTCTGGTTCAGTTCTTCTGCCGTTTTTGCACTCTCTTCAAGAGCTACTAGCTCAAAGTCCACAGGGGCATTCATTTGTTGAATGATTGCAGGGTCGACATTGGCCTGCTCGGTCACATACTGAACTTTCACTTGTTGAAGCGCCTGTCTGACAGGGTCACTTTCCCCAGTGTTAGCGATTTTATTCGCATAATAAGTCGCTTCAGGCATCCCCTCTTCGCCTTGTTCCACATCTACAACAGATTGAAAGTCTCCTTCTTCTACCGCTGCTTGAGCTTCCTCAAGACTTCCATTGTATTTCTCAAGGCTAAGGTTGTCATTCATAGACACGACCTGATTTAATGACTGAAACCAGTCCTCATTGTCTGTCACGACAGCCACTTTCTTTTCTTCATCCACATCGCTGAAAGTCTCAATTAGGGATTGCAAATTCGATAAAGCGAAAATGAGTGCAACAGTGACAATCGTGGTAATTAGGAAAGACTTGGATTTTACACGGTTTTTATAAGTCTGGGCAACCATGATAAAGAACTTATTCATAAGAAGCACCCACCTTCTCAATAAAGATATCATTCAAAGTCGGCTCTTCCAGATCAAATTTGCGTACAAACCCTTTCCCTTGCAGCTCCTCAAAAATACGCTGAGCAATTTCCTCACTCTCAATCTGAATTTCGCAGCCATCTCCCAATGGCTTATATTTCGTTACTCCAGGAATACTCTCCAAAAACGCAAGGTCAAAATCTGCAATGACTCTCACATTCTTTTTCCCGAATGACTTTTTAATCTCCTTCAACTTTCCATGCACCACAGGTGAACCGTGATGAAGAATACACAGACTTTCACACAATTCCTCTACATGCTCCATCCGGTGAGAGGAAAATACAATCGATGTTCCGGCTTCTTTCAAATCAATGACAGCTTTTTTCAGCATTTCAACGTTAACTGGATCAAGACCTGAAAAAGGCTCATCCAATATCAACAATTTCGGTTTATGTAATACAGCTGAGATGAACTGAATTTTTTGTTGATTTCCTTTCGATAATTCTTCAACTTTCTTATTTTTGTATTCGGGTACTTTAAATCTTTCAAGCCAACTTTCAATCTGTTGAACGGCTTCAGATTTCTTCATCCCTCTTAATTTGGCCAAATAAACCAACTGCTCCTGGACCTTCAGCTTGGGATAAAGTCCTCTTTCCTCCGGTAAATACCCGATTAAATGACTCTGGTCGTAGCCAATGTCCCCACCGTTCCATGATATTTCCCCTTTTGTTTGATCCAACAAACCGAGAACCATACGGAAGGTAGTGGTTTTACCCGCTCCGTTCGCACCGAGAAAACCAAAGATCTGCTTTTCTGGAATTTCTAATGACAAGTCATCAACGGCTGTAAACGATCCAAACTTTTTCGTCACTTTCTCCAATCGTAACGTCATCATTTCCCCCCCTTTTCACCTTATGTACGTAATTTCTAACCCAATGGTTTCAATAATCCTTCTCCCTTCACAAAAAATATTGCTATTAAAGAATATGGCAGGATTGTGAAAGACTCAGTTTCGAGACTTTTGTTGAGTGGATGGGGGCTGCGGGGAATGAGTCGCTTTCCGTGGGAGCGCGGTGAGCCTCCTCGGACTGCGTCCTGCGGGGTCTCACCATGCACTTTTTTCCTCTTCAGTATCCGGTTCCGGCGCCTAGCGGCTAGTGAGACTTCCCTCGCTTCTGTACGATAAGTCAACATCGAATCACTCCGTTCTTCGTGTTTCCTTTATCTCCGCCAGCTCAGTCCAGTCCATACGCCGCTGATTGAGGCGCCTGCACACTTAAGGTAGGAGTCTCCCCATTCCCCTCCGCCCCTTTACCATGTAAGTGTCTCGAAACCACTTCTCGTATAAGCAGCCATTTAGCTTGATGGAATTGTAAGAATAAACTCCCATGCTCAGGTGTTAGAATCCTGAAAGCTTGATACAGAGTGATTTATGCTTCTAACAGTGGGATCGTGGAAGGTATATACGACTTGGTAAAGGGGTTCGTTACTCACCTATATCGAATGGGGTGGTTGGGAAGCTGCGAGACTCCCGTGGGAGAAAGGAGATAGGCGAGATCCCGCAGGACGTAGTCCGAGGAAGCTCGCCACTCCCCCACAGGAAAGCGAGTAGCTTCCCAACCACCCCTGACGCTCAACCCAGCAACGAAACCCGAAAGAGTCTCGAAACTGAGTCTTCCACAAACGGGAGCTATTGTGGAAGAATGTGATGGGAATTTTTTTGATGGAAATTTGCTGGTCAAGCAGGAATATCGACGTTGTATGACAAAAGTAAATAATGAATACCTATTCATTCAAGGAGGCACAACAATGAAGACATACTACTTAACTGTATTCGAGAAAGATGGTACCAATGTCCTCGATGAAACCTTTCAAGCAGAAAATGATGACCAGGCAAAAAAATTAGGGTCAGAGAAGCTGGAAGAGAAAGGGTACAGCAATCACACCCATCGCTGCGCTGCACCTGAAGGACATTTGGTTTTGTTCCACAGATAACACCACAAACAATTTAAAACTATAAAAAGTCGCGCTCTTCGGCGCGACTTTTTATTATTTACCATGAAACTCCGGGTTTCGTTTATTCAAGAAGGCTTCAACCCCTTCTTTATGATCATCAGTTTGAAGTAACATCCATTGGGTTTCACGTTCTTTCTCCAAATAGTGGGATAACCGTTCCATCCCATGTTGATGATAAATTTCTTTTGTAGCAATCATGGATTTTAATGGACGGCCGCTCCACTCTTCCGCCAGACGCGCGGCCTTTTCTTGGACAGGTCCATTGACGACAATATCCACAAGTTTATGATCATAAGCTTCTTTTGCTCTCATTTGTTGGCCTTCCCAAGCGAAATGTTTAGCCTGGTGTGTTCCTAAACGCTCCTGCAGCCAAAAATGACCTCCACCATCTGGAGCCAATCCAATACCTATGAAGTTCATTGATAAACTGGCATCGGGTTCCGCTATGACATAATCAGCCGATAATGCGATACTTAACCCAAGACCTACGACAGGCCCATGCAAAGCGGATATAACAATTTTCTGCATAGAATAGAAGGTTGTTACAATCGTTTCGATGTTGTTCATGACTTCATCATAGGTATCTCTGTCAGACACCTCTTTCATCATACTCAAATCTCCACCTGCACAGAATCCATCTCCCTCTCCGTAAAGAAGAACGACCTGTGCCTCCGACCGCCTCGCTTCACGAGCTGCTTCAGCGAATTCTGCCAGTAGTTCCGCATTCAATGCATTGTATTTTTCTCCTCGGGCAATTTTCAAATGAACCACATTTCCCTTTTCCTCTACAATGAAATGCTTCATGATTTTCCTCCTATATATGGAAAAATTCTTCTCGGTTTAGCTTTTCGTCATAAAGCCCCCACTTTCCTGCAAGAGACGACAAAAAATCCAGTTTTGAAAAAGCCCTAGTAGACACGAAACATAGCAGGCTTATGGTCTGCTTCCTGATTCCAGACATCCTCCCCTGCAAAATAATCCACAAATTGCAGACAACAAAAAAGGAGCTGGTTCACCAGCTCCTTTTTCATTTCTTTATTATTGTTGTGGTTCTTCAGGGTTGCCGTAAAGCTCTTCAAGAGGCTTCGTAATGATACGGCTGATGTCGTTGATGACTGTATTCAAGCGTTGCTCTTCTTCCATTAGCTTGGAGATTTGAGGGTGTTGTTGTACAAGCTCAACGACTTTACGAGCCTGTTCTACTTCTTCCTCAGAAATTTCTTCTCCCTGCATCTGCTTTTGTTGAAGCGTGATTTGTGTTTGACGGAAATCGTCGAACATTTTTTTAGCAGCTTCGTCGTTCATAACTGCTTCATATGCTTCTTTCAATCCGTTGAATTCCTCACTGTTACGGATTGCTTTTTCTAGATCATACGCGTAATCATATAGATTTGCCATAAAAATAAGTACCTCCTAAGTTTTCGTTCTGACACTCCTTCCCCACTATAACAAACTCCTATACGTCTGTATAGGAATACACTATTATCCGAAAAATAGCACAATAGTGGCTTGCAGCAAGCCGATAATTCCTCCTAGTAACGCACCCAGGTAGGTAATCATTTTAAATTCCCTCCTGGAAATGCCGAGGACCATTTCTTCAAGACGGTCAACTTGGAAAGCTTCGACTTCCTCCTGAACAATTTCAGATAAACGTAACTGTGTCATCATGCTCTCCACTTTGGATGATAACAGTTCACTGATTTGATCAACGGCTGCCGGAACGAAAGTATCTAGAATCTTTTCTTCATAAGGACTTGTCCATTCCTCCACCGTTTTCGCCATCCATTGATCTACTGGCAAGGTATGGGCAATGGCTTCTCCAAGCTTTGAGCCTATGGTTTCACGCCCGAAATAGTCTTCAAACCAAGCCACTCGCTTGGTTAAAAGTTTATCCTTCTCTGCATGCAACATCGTTTCCAACCAATCCTTCATCTCTCTATCGGATACATATTTAAGAATCAGTGGGTAAATACGTTCCGTGAGCCCATCGGGACCCATAAAAGATGAAATCATATTACCGAGAAACCCTTGATTATCCAGATAGTTATCGATCAGTGCTGCCACCTTCTCTTTTCCTTCCGAACTCCGGAAATAAGCTTCTATACTTGCCTGGATATGAGCAGCGGCTTGATCCACCCCATGGTCTGCCCTTTCTCGCAACGCGGGTGTTAACAACTCCTCGATCGTTTTTTCACGATATTCGTTCATAACCGAATCATAACGATGTTCCACCCAATGGGAAACATGGTTTTGAATGGATGTGGACGTTACTTCAATATGAAATTTTTCGAGTACTTCTTTTAACGTGTCTTCTTTTTTGAGCATCGCGTGAACTTCATCTTTCGCCCACGTGGTCATCTGAGCCTTAAAAGTTGAATGGGTGAGTTTTCGTCGGATGCCTTCTGGAGTTAATAGATGGTTCACAACCATTTTCCCTAATTGCTGGGCTAATTCCTTTTGTCGTTTAGGAATCAGTCCCGGGGTGAAAGGAAGACGGTAGTTACCGATATGAATGGCTCGGTATGGACGGAATAGCATTTTTATGGCTAATGAATTCGTAAGCCCTCCGATCAGGGCCCCGATTCCGATCATCATTAAAATTAATAAAACAGGATTCATGTTCCAACCTCTTTCTACACATGGTGTACCAAGTATAATCCATATAAAAGCCAAGTGCCAACGGTAAAACACCAAACAAAAAAGGCCTTGTGTAGACATGGCCTTCAAACTGGAATTATTTTAATCTCCCATAAATGGTACCGAACCGAGTCGCATGCTCCATCTCATCAGTCATAGCTGTAAATAACGCTTGATAAGCGACGGGCGTAGGAATCATAAACAGCATCTCCCTGTACATCTCGGCCGCTTTAAATTCATCTTGTTGAGCCCTGATCACACCATTCTCGAAAGACCGGTAGCTGATCATTTCGGGTTCAAAATCATGATACTTTCCTGTCAACTGAAAGTGAAGGTGTTGAAACATTTGATAATGTTTCAATTCATCATCTTCCGCATGCTTAATATAGTCCCTGAATAAACGGTTACTTGTATCCCCTTTTAGTCGGCTGTAAAAATCATGATCCTTCCACTCTTCTTCAATTGACCTTTGCAGCCTTTGGATAAAGGACTCACGATAGCCCTGCATTTGATCTCCTCCCTTACTACAAGAATATGAAGGGGAAGGACACGTTTATGCTCCGTGTTGGTTCATTGAATTTCGGAATCCGGGCAAAATGAAAGGAGGAGGTGAACATATGGATAAGCATAAAAAACATGTAGCACCTGAAGGAAAGGATAAATTCGAGCTTGACGTCGATCGGATGATCAATGAGGGTATGGCAGGTGGCACGATTAAACCTGTCTACGGGCATGAGCAAATCGGAGAAGCTCACGAAATTCCTGAGCAAAAAGAGGAAAAATGAAAAGAAAAAGCTGTCTCCTGTTTGCCTTTCATCAGACGCAACAGGAGACAGCTTTCTTCATTACCGGCTTTTAACAATCATCTGTACAGCTTCGTTAATTAATTCTTCCGCTGATTCGCCTTCCTCATGAGCATCACGAATACAGCCTTCTAAATTTTTTGCTACGATATATCCAATCGCACGGTCCATCGCAGAACGTGCGGCTGACAACTGGGTAATGACATCTTTACAATCCTTGTCTTCATCCATCATCTTGAGGACACCACGAACTTGACCTTCAATCCTTTTTAAACGGTTTTTCGTTTCAGGACCGTAAATACTTTTATCCTTCACTTGATCCAATTCCTTCTCCTCCTCTCTTCAGGTACAAAGTTTTATACCTTCAACGCTTTGCGGATTTTGTCCATTGTATTACTATAATAGTAAATATCCAACCAAAAAGGAAGAGATTCATGTCAGTTGTAGACCAACTTAAACGATTATACCCTTCAATCACGATAAATAAACTCGGGTTTGACAATCATACGGAATACAAATGGTTCCAAACCGAAAATGCAGAAATCGTAGGAATTAAAAAAGATGAACTTGATCAGCAATCTTCAGAATTGCTGTCTATATTCCTCAAACCTTTAAGCTCAGAAGAATCCACCATGACAGAAAGGGAGAAGCATTGGTCATCATTTCTTTATAAAAATGATAATCCTCAAGATATGGTGTGGCCGGTATCCTTTCGATTTGTTCTCTTTTCCATCGAAGATGCTGAAGCAGAGAAGGATATTGTAAAGGAAGCACTTCAATCCCTATTCCCTCAAGAAATGCCTCTCTTATGGACATCGGATCGTGAGGGGTTCATCATAGAGGAAATATCATCTAAAGATCAGGAAATCATGGAATTTAAAGGCATGACAGACGTATTAAGCAGTGATTTTTATACAGATATCCATTTCTTTATTAGTGAATTCACTTCGACACAGGAGGATGCCTCAAAAATATTGAAATGGGCACAACACGGAGCAGGAATAGCCAAAGAACATAAACTAGGTTCAATTATTACCTATAAGGATATTATCCCCTATTTATATATAGAGGCACTTCCAGAAGAAGAATGGGAACATATCCGTAGATCCATCTTTAAGGACATCGAAAAGGACAAGGAATTATTGCAAACCATACGGATCTTCCTGGAATCGGGTTCTAATACATCTCTAGCTGCTAAAAAACTATATATGCATAGAAACAGTCTGCAATACCGAGTGGACAAATTTGTGGAAAAAACGGGTCTTGATATTAAACAATTTCAGGGAGCGGTCATTACTTATCTCGCATTATTACACATGGAATACTGACAATCGACAAAGTGCACAAACATCCCCTCCTGAGCTTTGTGCACTTTGTCCATTTACCGTTTTCAGAAACTTCGGTACACTGTAATCAATCAAGAAAGCGATTTCAAATTACTAGGGGGATATAAAATGGCTGAAATAAAACTGAACAATATTGATAAAGTATATGATAAAAGTGTAAAAGCGGTGGATGATTTCAACTTACACATCAAGGATAAAGAGTTTATCGTATTCGTCGGTCCATCCGGTTGCGGTAAATCTACGACACTTCGTATGATTGCAGGACTTGAAGAGATTACAAACGGCGATTTCATGATTGATGAAAAACGCATGAATGATGTAGCACCAAAAGACCGAGACATCGCGATGGTTTTCCAAAACTACGCTTTGTATCCACACATGAACGTATATGATAATATGGCGTTCGGCCTCAAACTTCGTAAAATGGATAAAAGCGAAATTGAGAAACGTGTAAATAATGCGGCGCAAATCCTTGGCCTTGAGGCTTTACTTGACCGTAAACCGAAAGCGCTGTCAGGTGGTCAAAGACAGCGTGTTGCTCTTGGTCGTGCGATTGTCCGAGATGCGAAAGTATTCTTGATGGACGAGCCACTTTCCAACCTTGATGCAAAGCTTCGTGTTCAGATGCGTGCAGAAATTCAGAAATTGCACCAACGTCTTCAAACGACGACCATCTACGTCACGCACGACCAGACAGAGGCGATGACGATGGCAACACGACTTGTTGTCATGAAAGACGGCGTTATTCAACAAGTGGGTGCACCAAAAGATGTTTATGACAAACCTGAAAATGTTTTTGTCGGCGGCTTTATCGGTTCTCCGGCGATGAACTTCCTGAATGGAAAACTTGCCGACGGCCACATCGAGCTGGGCGAGGTCAAAATCGCTGTTCCTGAAGGGAAAATGAAACCTCTTCGTGAACAAAACTATATCGGTAAAGAAGTGATTCTTGGTGTAAGACCGGAAGATATGCATGATGAGCCTGTATTTATTGATGCAAACCAGGACAAGAAGATCACTGCAGACATTGAAGTAGCAGAATTGATGGGATCTGAGTCCTACTTATATTCCAAACTGAATGATCAGGACTTTATCGCTCGTGTAGACTCTCGTTCAGATATTAATGGTGGAGATCAGATTACGTTGGCAATCGATATGAACAAAGTTCACTTCTTTGATAAAGACTCTGAATTACGTATCCGCTAATAGATGAAAAACGCAGCCTTGTAGGCTGCGTTTTTTTATGTGGCTTGAATATCATTCAAACCACAATCTTCACAAACAAATAAATGGACGCATTCCTCAGTAATGGATGAATTCAAATCACCATCAACGAGATCTGTATATTTCTGATCAAGATAAGGACTGTAATCATCCAAGAAATCCGTGACACGCCCTTGATCTCGCATTGTTCCTTCGCATTTGGGGCAGGTTCTTTCAGAGGGTGCCCACCCATTGCATACACCACATTCTTGCATCGCTCGCCACTTCTTTCAAAACGATCTAAAGACTTCAATCTTCGTGCAACGTATGAATGCTTCAAGACATCCAAAAAATAAAGAGGAAGGGCGCACCCTTCCTCCTTCGTCACAAGTATTTATTTGTATTGTTGTCCACCGAACTGTTGCTCAGCCATTTGGACAAGACGCTTAGTGATCTCACCACCTACAGAACCGTTAGCACGGGATGTAGAGTCAGCACCAAGTTGTACGCCAAATTCTTGTGCGATTTCGTATTTCATTTGGTCTAGAGCTTGTTGTACACCAGGTACAACCAACTCGTTTGAACTGTTGTTGTTAGCCATGTGTCTCACCTCCTGTCTTGTGTAATCGTAGTATGGGTCGGTCTGGTTGTTTTTATGTCAAAAAAACAGGTGGTAATTACTGGAGAAATTTATACCAGGCTAATAAACATGGCTAACAACAAAAAATCATTTCGCGTTTGGCTTCGTCATCGCTTTAGGGTCAACATATTCTTCAAATTGATCTTCGGTAAGAATACCTAGCTCAACCGCTGTTTCTTTCAATGTCTGATCTTTTTCAAAAGCTGTTTTTGCGATTTTCGCTGCATTTTCATATCCAATATGAGGGTTAAGAGCTGTCACAAGCATTAAGGAATCACGTAAGTATTTTTCAATTTGTTCATGATTCGGCTCCAATCCGCTCACACAACGTTCATCGAAAGAAACGATGCTGTCCGCAAGAAGTTGTGCAGACTGCAAGAAATTATAAGCGATTACTGGTTTGAATACGTTCAGCTCAAAGTTCCCCTGACTAGCTGCAAAACCGATCGTAGCGTCGTTCCCCATGACCTGAGCCGCAACCATCGTTACCGCTTCGCTTTGTGTGGGGTTCACTTTACCAGGCATAATGGAACTTCCCGGTTCATTTGCTGGAATCGTTATTTCTCCAATGCCACAACGCGGACCACTTGCAAGCCACCTTACATCATTGGCTATTTTCATCACATCGGCAGCTAAGGCTTTCAAAGCACCATGCGTGTGAACAAGTTCGTCATGCGAGGTAAGCGCATGGAACTTATTCGGAGCGGAAATAAAGCCTTTTCCTGTCGCCTCGTTAATTTGAGCCACAACCTGTTCAGAAAAATCTTCATGGGCATTCAATCCCGTACCTACAGCTGTTCCACCAATCGCAAGCTCTTTTACATATTCCGTGCTTTCTATCAGCATTTTTTCTGTTTTTTCAAGCATGCGATGCCAACCGCTGATTTCCTGACCGAGTGTCAATGGAGTGGCATCCTGTAAGTGAGTACGGCCAATTTTAACAATATCGTTAAACGCTTCCATTTTTTCTTGTAATGTATGTTTAAATTGGATCAAAGCTGGAAGAACGACATCCTCAATCTTTCTGACAGATGCAATATGCATGGCTGTCGGATAAGTATCATTCGAACTTTGAGATTTATTTACATCATCATTTGGGTGGAGGCGCGTTTCACTTCCTTTATCTTCAAGCCATTGCGAACCGACGTAAGCGATGACTTCATTCACGTTCATATTGGATTGCGTCCCGCTTCCCGTCTGCCAAACGACAAGAGGGAAATGCTCGTCAAGTTCTCCGGCAATAATGAGATCCGCCGCATAAGCTATAGCGTCTGCTTTTTCCTCTTCAAGCAAACCAAGTGCTGCATTTGCTTTTGCCGCGCTTTTTTTAAGGATAGCAAAGCCCTCAACAACTTCTTTCGGCATTTTTTCATCACCGATCGGGAAATTTTGTTTACTTCTCTGTGTTTGAGCTCCCCAAAACTTTTCGCTCGGTACTTTGATTTCTCCTATGGTATCTTTCTCAATGCGATAATCCATGAATATCCTCCCTTTGCTCAAATCATTGCATGCCCTTTCATTGTATCAAGAATCTTTTGAACAATCACCAGAAGCCCGCTCTTTTTGACAATTTTCTTCAAGTTACAAGTCAGATTATTTACATTTTTCAGATATTTATGTATAATGAATCCATCAAGCAAAGGTACATATCTTCCATCCTTGCTTGATCTCTCAAGTGGGTAAAAAGTGGTGAAAAAGAGCCTTTTCAGAAAGGCTCTTTTTTTTGAATCCACACATCCATTAAAGCTACCGATTGTGGAAGACACAGTTTCGAGATAACCGGGTTCGTTTGCCGAATAAAGAGTCAGGGCTGGTTGGGAAGCAGCTCGCTTTCCTGCGGGGATGACGGCAAGCCTCCTCGTGCTTCGCACTGCGGGGTCTCGCCAGCCAATCCATTCCCGCGGGAGTCTCACAGCTTCCCAACCACCCCATTTTCTATGAGAGTAAAAACGAACCCCTCTACCCAGAATGAGTGTCTCCCCATCCCTGTCGTTATAGTAATAAAGCGCTCTGTACTAAATTTTCTATGTAGAATACAAAATCTTTAGTATTAAAACGCTATATTGTAATCCTCGCTATTTGTTAGAGTGGTTTCGAGATGCATATTTGGCAAGTGGCGGAGGGGAATGGCGAGACTCCTGCGGGAAAAGAGTGCTAGGTGAGACCCCACAGGACGCAGTCCGAGGAGGCTCAACGCGCTCCCGCGGAAAGCGAGTCATTCCCCGCAGCCCCATCCACTCAACAAAAGTCTCGAAATCGAGTCTTCACGAATACTGCCATTTAGTGGAACAACACTTTATAAAGAATGGAGAATGATGATGCCTAATATATGGACACATATACTGTTTGTGGATCATTTATGCGAGGAGCTTGATAGGAAAGACCTTTTAGAAACTTCCTCGGCACCTTTACATATGGGAGCCCAGGGTCCGGACCCGTTCTTTTATCATAATTTCCTGCCTTTTCTACCGGATAAAGAGGTAGCAGAAATCGGAATGCTGATGCATACAGAAAAATGCGGGCCCTTTTTGATGGATATGATTGAACGAGGAAAGTCAGAGAAAAACTTACTTCAAGCTTTTATCCTGGGCTTTGCGAGCCATCATATCCTTGACCGCCATACCCATCCCTACGTTCACTACCATGCAGGTTATGAAGATAATAAACACCAGGAACTAGAGGTACTTATAGATACAGTCATGCTTCATCGTGAGAGGAATTTGGAGACATGGAAAAACCCTGTCCATAAGAAAATAAAAATTGGAAAACAAATCCGTCCGATTTCTTCCTTTATGCATTCACTGCTTTCCCATCACTATCCTGAAATCACGACGAAACATAAGAAGAAAGTTATTCAAGAATCTTTTTTCCATATTCAAGCGGCTCAAAGGGTGTTGTATGATCCTTGGAAATGGAAGAATCAATGGTTCGGATCACTCGTCTCTTCTTTCTCCCATCAGCCAATCACTGAAAAAAGAGATTTTTTGAATGAGAGCCGTATGGAGTGGTATCATCCGGCAACGAATGAAAAGCGCGCCGAATCTTTTTTGGATTTATATGAACAGGCTAAGAATGAAGGTACCCTTCTTTTTCAGTATATCTTCGAGTATTGGAAAACAGGTTCCCCGGACGTATTGGATCACATTCAAGAAATCGTCGGAAACATTTCGTATGATACGGGGGAACCACTTGAAAAAATGCTGAACAACCAGTATAGTCATCCGATTGTGTAAACTACGAACGAATGATGGGCTCTTCATCAGATCGGGTGTAGGCCTGCGCCTGCTCCACCCCTTTATCTACATCAAGCACGTATAAAAGAATCATGCCAACGATAAAGAAGAACACGAGGGACAGAATTCCAAAACGGCTGGACCCTGTCAATTGTCCCACGATTGCAAAGGCAAACGGTCCAAAAATAGCAGCGAATTTTGAAGAGATGCCGTAAAAACCGAAAAACTCCGCATGACGGTCCCCCGGAACCATTCGTCCAAAAATAGAGCGGCTTAAGGCCTGAGCTCCCCCTTGTACGAAACCTACACACACAGCCAGGATGTAAAAATGAAGGGCCGAGGTCATAAAATACCCAAGAGCTACTATGACCAGGTAGATAGATAATGAAATCATGAGCGCACGTTTAGGAGTTATTTTGCCTGCCAGCCAACCAAAGAAAAATGTACACGGAATACCAACGAATTGAGTGATGAGTAAAGCCGTAATCAGTGAAGTGCTATCAATACCAATATCCCTTCCATAAATAGTGGCCATTTTTATAATCGTCGATATCCCGTCGTTATAAAGCCAAAATGCTAATAAGAAGATGAGGAGCTGCTTAAACTGTCTCAGTTCTTTCCATGTCCGACCAAGACGTTGAAAGCCGATGGCTACATAAGAGCGCTCCCTTTTTTGCTGCCTCTTCTTTTCCTCTACAACGTTTTTTATAAGAGGGATGGAAAAAACAAACCACCAAATACCGACAGATACGAAAGCAAGCTTCGTACCCATCAAGGTACTCGGCAGCCCGAACCATTCATACTTCATAATCATCAGCAAGTTGATGGCCAAGAGAACCCCGCCACCGACATACCCTAATGTGAAGCCGGCTGCAGAAACCCGGTCTATATCTTCCTCTTTGGCCACTTCAGGTAAAAAGGCATCATAAAATACATTCGCACCTGAAAAGCCAATGGTCCCCACAATCAATAGTATAGAAGCAAAGATGTAATCCCCTTCTCCTACAAAGGCAAGCAAGACGCTGGCAATCATGCCCATATAGGCAAAAAACATCAAAAATCTTTTCTTCGCTGCCGAATAATCACTGATTGCACCAAGAATGGGAGCAAGGATCGCAACGATTAAGACGGCAATGGATTGGGAATATCCCCAATAGCTTGCAGCTAAAGATTCTTGAACACCTTTAGCTGCTACATCATAATAGAATACAGGTAAAACAGCAGCCATGATGGTCGTCGCAAAAGCTGAATTGGCAAAATCATAGAGCATCCAGCTCCGAACGGGTTTCTTTTTCATGGTCATATCTCCCATCTACATTCTTTTGAGACAAGCATAGCAAAGGATTTTCACATTTTTACGTAACCATAAGTAAACTTTACAAATCTTTGAGGTGATTTAATGAAACTTGCATTATTCGGTGGAACAGGAAGAGTAGGATCTGAAATAGTACGATTAGCTCTAGATGATGAGGTGGAAGTAAAAACACTCGTTCGTGATGAAAAACGGGCGATGGAAGTTATTCCTGGAGCGGAGTTCGTTATTGGCGATGCGAAAAATGAAGAAGACGTAAAAAAGACGATTGCCAACTGTGATGCGGTCATAAGTGCCTTGAACACAGATAAGACGGATACTCTATCTAAGAGTGTACCCTTGATAATAAAAGCGATGGAAGAAGAAGGAATCACGAGAATCGTCACGATCGGGACTGCAGGCATTTTGAACAGCAGAAATGAAGATGGAAAATACCGTTATCAGACTAATGAATCTAAACGAAAAAAGACGTTCGCAGCTGAAGAACATGTCAAAGTATATGAAGCTTTAAAGGAAAGTAATCTGAATTGGACCATCATCTGTCCGACTTACCTGCCTGATGGAGAAAGATATGGCAATATCCGGTCCGAGCGTGATTTGCTTCCGGAAGAAGGCAAAAAAATCACCGTGGAAGACACAGCATTCTTCGCCTATCAGGAATTACACAAGAATGCATTTTTATATCACCGCGTTGGAATCTGTTATTAATAAAGCCATTTCTCTCTTGTTGGAGAAATGGCTTTTTTTCATTCATCTGAAGGGTAAAGGCCGAAAAACTCTTCTAACGTTACGGCCTGTTCATGAACATCTGTAGAGATGTCTTTTCCTACATACCTCAAATGCCAAGGTTCATACATGTAACCGGTAATCTCTTTAGCCCCTTCCCTATAACGAATGATAAACCCGTATTCATGCGCATGATCCGCAAGCCATTCTCCCTCATTGGTTTCACCAAAGGATTGCTCCAGTTTGAATGCCACCTGAGCAGAAGTGACATCCATGGCTAATCCTGTCTGGTGCTCACTTGTACCAGGTTGTGCTGAGAATGTATCTGTTTCTTCCTTGCCATAAACTTCTACATTTCTTTCGTAAATCCTTTTTTGGCGGTCATAGGAACGATAGCCGGAAGCAGCTACTAAATCAATTCCATCTTGTTCAGCCGCGACAAAAAGCTCTTCTAAAGCACGAGCTGCTTCTTGTCGCATCTGTTTTTTCGGGTGGTCTTCTGTAAAAGAAAAAGGCACATTTGGAACCGTCAAATCTTCAGGCACATAGTCACCCGGTAATTTCCTGTTTTTGTTGACGACCACCTGCAAACTCTCGGGTTCTCCTACTTGGATCGTTCCATCTTCCAAGACTTTATCTTTTTCTGTTTTCTCAGAAGCTGTATCTTTTCCTTCTTCAGCCGTTGTTTGCGCTGTGTCTTCAGAAGAAGAGGATTGATCCTCCTCAGCAGGGGTTTGGTCCTGTTCTTTTTGGGAAGAAGCAGGAACATCTTCTTCTTTTGACTCTTGATTGTCCCCTGATGACGCGAGGGAACAAGCGGTCAAGCCGATACTTAAAGCTGTAAGAATCCATAATTTTTTCAATTGTATTACCTTCCTAGTCTATGATGGTACCCTTACTATAACATTCACAGGAAGATGTTGTATATCTGATCCCTTTCATAAAGCTGTTTTCCTAAAACTTCGTTCATTTACTTCATTCATAACCTAAAACTTCACAAAAAAAACCGCTGCATCAGCAACGGTTCTATCTTATTCCCATGTAAAGGGTTGATATTGAAAACTTAAACGTTCAAATTCATCGCGGTCATCGTTATCAATGGCCTGGTTGATTTCCTTATCCAGACGTTCTTTATTAAACTGATAACTTAGTTGATCTAAAAGCAGACGTGAGGCTAACTGTATTCCAAAGGACAACTCTCTCTTTGCCGTAATCTCTTTCCCTTTGTACTCGGGGTGGCGACGGATAACATAATCAATCTTTTGCTTTCTCATGAGACTACCCCCTTCATGCTTTTTTTCATTATGCAGGATATAATAGAATTTCGCAACAAGTTTTCTGAATATTTAGTATTATGATTCCCAAATTTAAAAAATTTAAACCTTTCAGACCTATTGCTAGAGGGATTCATCATGATTTACTGTCACAAAATAGTTACTAAATCCCTAAGAGATTTCTGCGAACATCTCTATTTTCTCGAAAAAAATAGGATTCGCTCACCCCTCCTTGTCACATTTAGAAGAAAGAAAAGCAATGATCAACATTTTTCCATAAAACTCACAAAACGCCCCTCATTCTCCAAACTTCCAAAATAAAGTAAAAAAAGAGTATGAAACTCAAAAAGTTTCATACTCTTCCCTCTATAATTAATTGATGAATTTACTTGCTACATCTATTGTACGTTTCACTTGATGACGTACGCCACCTTCGACTTCTTCTTTCATATTTCCTTCTCCATCTACACTCACACTCGTACCATAAGGGTTTCCTCCTGAAGCAAATACCGCATCATCTGTGTATCCTGGCGCTGCAATGATGGCGCCCCAGTGGAACATCGTAGTGTAAAAGTTCAACAGTGTTGCTTCTTGGCCACCGTGCACGTTTTGAGCAGATGTCATCGCACTGACAACCTTGTTCACAAGTTTCCCTTGGAACCATAGTCCGCCTGCCTGATCCATAAATTGTTTCACTTGGCCCGGAACGTTACCAAAACGGGTAGGCACACTGAAAATAACAGCGTCAGCCCAATCAAGATCGTCGATTGTTGCTTCTGGAACCACGTCTTTGGTTGCTAAGTAATGCTCTTTCCATGCAGGGTTCTGTTCGATTGCTTCCATAGGAGCTAACTCTGGGACACGTACTAATTTCACATCTGCCCCTTCTTGTTTAGCTGCATCTTCCGCCCATTGCGCCATTTGATAGTTCGTACCTGTAGAACTGTAATAAATGACCGCTAATTTTACGTTTGCCACTATAATCTCTCCTTTTACATACTATTGGAATCCAAGAATGCCTGTTTATTGTTTCCTAAGATATGATCAGGATTCACAAATAGTATATACCCGCAAGAATTAAAACTCAAACTCGAGACTCTTAAATTCGAGATACTTTATAAAACCTTTACAAATTCTATATAATAGTTCAAATAGAGCTATTTTGCGCGAAGGCAATTAACATGAACATGGAAAGCTTTTTTTCTCTAGACCCACTGAACTTCTATTTGGTAAGCTATATCAAGCCTTGAATTGACCGATCTGGAGGTAAAAATCCATGAATGAATATGCAAAATTAAAAAAAGGGGAACGAGGGGCCTGGGTTAGTATTATTGCATACCTTGTTCTTGCTACTACAAAATTAATCATTGCCTCCGCAGGAAACTCTGAAGCGCTCCGTGCGGATGGGTTAAACAATACGACCGATGTCATTGCATCTGTGGCTGTCTTGATCGGGCTTAAGATTTCAAGGAAACCACCGGATGAAGATCATCACTATGGACATTTCCGCGCTGAAACGATCGCTTCTCTCATTGCGGCCTTCATTATGATGACTGTCGGCATTGAAGTGATTATCGGTACGGTTCAGGATATTATCCAGCAAAAAGCAAGTGAACCTTCCATGCTTACGGCTTGGACAGCTTTAGCAGCTGCCTTAATCATGTATGGTGTGTATCGCTACAATTTGAATTTATCAAAAAAAGTGGATAGTAATGCCTTATATGCCGCTGCTCAAGATAATCGATCAGATGCTTTAGTAAGTGTCGGTGCAAGCATCGGTATCTTTGGTTCCCAGTTCGGGGTGTTCTGGTTGGATCCTCTTGCTGGGTTGATTGTTGGCCTCATCATTTGTAAAACGGCTTGGGACATTTTTGTCGATGCTACCCACAGCCTTACGGATGGTTATGATGAAGAAGGAATTGAACACATCCGTGAGAGCATATCCGATCACCCTGATGTTTGGGCTGTGAAAGATGTCAAGGCACGGATGCAGGGAAATAAAACGCTTGTCGAAGCCACCATTCATGTCAACCCTGACATTACCGTGCAAGAAGGTCATGACATCACCGATGAGGTGGAAGAGCGATTAGAAAAAGAGAAAAATATTGGTTATGCCCACATCCATATCGAACCATATGAAGAAGAAAAGACGTAAAAAAACCTGCCGAAAATGGCAGGTTTTTTAAGAATATCTTTATAGTTTATGCTAAACGATCGGTTAACCTTTTTAACTCACTCCAACCATAAGCCGTTTCCTCATAGGTTCCTTGACCGATTGTGACTCTTTCCGCCTCTACTGGATCTGCTCCATATTTTATGTAAAATTGGCTGGAAGGATTATTGGTCAGCACCCATACAAGAAGGGATTGGTACCCCGCTTCAAGCATCCCATTTGAGAATACCCGGAGCATTTCTTTCCCATATCCTTTTCCCTGATACTCATCCAGCAAGTATATGGCATAAATTTCTCCGTCAAATCCATAATTCTTCGTCCTCTCTTTTCCACCAGAAACAAAGCCGACAACTTCACCATGATCATTTTCAATAACATAGGCAATCTGACCATTCACAGGAGTTCTAAGCACCGTTTCCCAAAGCGCAATACGGTGCTCAACCGTCGTATTGCTTAAATCCCTTTCATCAATCAAGTCTTTATATGTTGATTTCCAACTCTTCACATGAATTTCCGCAATCGTTTCAGCATCCTCAAAGCGGGCAGCTCTTACTTCAGGCATATGGAGATCGTCCCTTCTTCCTCTAATTAATTCTTATTGTAACAAAAAGATGATGCCAAGAGTGACATCACCTTTTATTTGAGGTTTATCTACATTGGAAACTAGAAATTTGTCGTGTATCAAAGCCTGTATAAACCCACTGACGACGGCGACGCTGCCAACGGTAACCAGCTACAGAAGTGCGGCCGATGAATGTCGGATAAAACCAGAACGAGCGGCCGTTAACAAGCGTGATCCATGTGTATCGATAGAGGCAGCCATATAATGACCCTGGATCAACAGCAAATAGAGAAGCCCCTTGTGAACTAGGCGGTTGATCCGGTGGTGGTGGAAGCTGAATGCCAGGTCCACCTGGTCCACCCGGTCCACCTGGTCCACCACCAAATGGCGGCTGCCCCTGCCCTCCTCCAAAAGGCGGCCCACCTGGAGGCGGTCCAGGGGGTGGTTGACCCGGGCCGAATTGCCCTCCCTGTCCGGGCGTCGGAAATCCGAAGACCTGCCCGAAAGGAAACCCAAATTGTCGGTGCATAACGATCAATTCCTTTCTCGGAAGTATCCCTATACGATATGCACCTTCTGGGCAGGTGTGATTATAATGTCATCAAGAATACAGATAAAATGGCTCCAAGTACCACGAAGATAATGTGGATATTCAACCATGCAAGGAAAATCCCCACCAATCCTGCGATCACACCGATTTGCGGTGCGTCGGGTTTGACTGACATGATCCCTGGAAAAATCAATGCTCCGAGAGCAGCATAAGGAATGGCATTGAGCCATCGGTCCACCCATTTGGGGAAAGTGACAAAACCTACGATGAACGCGGGTAAGAACCTCGGAACAGCTGTAACGACCGCCATACCGATAATCATCCAAATCATCATTCCGCTACCTCCTCATCTTCAAGAATCCAAATCCCACTGAAGCCTGCAAGAACGGTACCTGCAACGATGGCCCAGCCTTGACTCATTCCCCAGAATTGACAAATAAAATTGATCAACATCGCGAGCACAGCAATACCTGCGATTTTGAAATCCTTTTTCACAGAAGGGATCAAGAGTCCAATGAACATCGCATATAAGGCAACGCCCATACTGTCATTTAACCTCGCTGGCATGACATCCCCTAATACACCACCTAGATAGGAGCCTCCCACCCATGATAAATAAGCGGTTAGGATTAAAGAAGCATAAAACAGGCTGCCATATTTCTCTTTTGCTTCGTCCTTATACAGAGCGGACATCGTGAATGTCTCATCCGTCAAACCTAAAGTAAGAGGGAGTTTTGCTCTTAGGGCCATCCCTTTTAAACGATTAACGAAAGATAGACTCATGACAAAATGCCTGAAATTCAGAACAAATGTAGCGATAATAATTTCAATTATTCCTGTCCCCGTCGCCACCATGCCTACCGCTAGAAATTGAGCAGCTCCAGCAAATACAAGAACGCTCATTAATGTAAGCTCGAGATTCGTCATGCCTGTCCGGCTCGCTAATACACCATAAGTTAAAGCGATTGGTAAATATCCCAGCATGATCGGAAAACCCGCGATCATTCCTCTTTTGATCATATGTAAGCGAGTAGAAGAAGCCGTTGTGGAAATGGCTTGTGACTCCATCCTTCCTCCCCCTGTCCATCCAAATTTCCACTATTATACACAACAGAAGAAACAATTTGAAGCATCGTTTTGTAAAAAAATTCGTTGACAACCCATGGAAAGTATTCTATGATGAACACACATTACTTCACTGCTTAAAAGCGTTTAAGTGAAAAAGAATAGATCGTATCATGAATTCCGAAGTAGATGGTTCGAGAGCAGCAGACAGAGACCAAGTGGTTGGTGTAAACTTGGGCATCCTCCCATCGAATTACAGAATTTCAGACCAAGTGATACACCAACAGAGTGGGTAAAGAAATTTACCAACAAGGGTGGTACCGCGGAGTGAAAGCTTCGTCCCTGTTTTTAAGGGGCGGGGCTTTTATTTTTATAAACACGCCCTAGGGAGTAAAGAATAATAAAACTTGAGGGGGAATTCATATGCTTCACCTGCAGCCAAAAAAGCTACCAGGCATCATTGAATCAACATTACTACTACTCGTAACCATTGGAATCATCAGTTATTTTATAATTGAAGTTCAAACCGTTCCACACATCCCGATTCTGATCGGAATCCTCATTATGATTGCCTATGGGTCTTTGAAAAAAATGAGCTTCAAAGATCTGCAGTACGGGATGACTCAAGGAGCACAGACAGGAATGGGAGCTGTCCTTCTATTTTTTGTCATTGGGGTCCTAATTGCGAGCTGGATGGCCAGCGGAACCATTCCTGTCTTAATGAATGCAGGCTTTCTTCTAGCTGGAGGCCCGTGGTTTTTAGCGATTGTTTTTGCAGTAACAGCCATTGTGGGTGTTGCCTTAGGCAGCTCATTCACAACAGCAGCGACGGTTGGGGTAGCGCTCATCGGGGTTGCTCAATCGATGGATATATCCTTAGCCATGACTGCAGGGGCCATCGTATCCGGGGCATTCTTTGGTGACAAAATGTCCCCCCTATCCGATACGACCAACCTGGCTTCAACGGTTGTTAAAGTCGATTTGTTTGACCACATTAAAAATATGGCATGGACAACGATTCCTGCTTTTGTGATTACCTTTATCCTGTTCATGATTCTTTCTCCAGACGGAAGACCGGATGTGGAGCAATTGAACACGTTCCAAACCGGTCTTAGGGAAACAGGCTTGATGCACTGGAGCTCCTGGATTCCATTAGCTTTACTTGTAATCATGACTGTGACCAAACGCCCGGCTTTCCTATCTCTTGCCATCAGCAGTATTGCCGCCACATTGATCGCCGGTTTACGCGGTGTCATGGAATGGGGCACCCTTTTCGGGACATGGTTTGACGGCTTCCAAGGAAATTCCGGGAATGATATCGTCAACGACCTGTTGACCCGCGGTGGAATGAACGGCATGCTCTTCACCGTATCCCTAGTTATTCTCGCCCTTGCTCTTGGAGGACTGTTCTTTGTTACTGGGATCATTCCTTCTATTTTGACCCGCGTACAGGAATCACTAAAATCAGCTCGCTCCGCTACGCTGTCTACCGCGTTTACAGCGATTGGAATCAACATTGCCATCGGGGAACAATATTTGTCCATCTTGCTCACGGGAGAAGCTTACCAGGACATTTATGAAAAAGCGGGACTTGCAAGGAAGAACTTGTCCAGAACACTTGAAGACGCCGGAACCGTTATCAATCCACTTGTCCCTTGGAGTGTTTGTGGTGTCTTCTTATCCGGTGTGCTCGGTGTACCCGTTCTCGAATACTTGCCATTCGCTTTCTTCTGCTTATTGAGTCCACTACTCACGATACTATTTGGATTGACAGGGAAAACACTCACCCCAAAGCAAGCAAAGGTTCAGCCACTCGATAAAGCCAATTAACAGATAGAACCGTCTCTTTTCATAGAAGAGGCGGTCTTTTTTTGTTCCATTCTTCACTTTAAGCCTGGCACCTGAAATTCCCCTTCCGGAGCCTGACACTATCATGTACATAACGGCTCACTTCTGAACAAACAAAAGGACGGTGAATAAATCCCCTGCTCTGACTTACACTAAATAAAAACAATGGGAGATCGAGGTGATGGACATGGACCAAATGGAACATGAGGATCAGTCGAACGAGGAATATCATATGGGGCATGCAGAAGCTGAACAAGTGTTGGATGATATCGCCTTCTACCGCACGTTAATTGTCAATGTCATTTTCATTGGTAAGGAAGGAGCCGATGACTGGGTGCTCATTGATTGCGGTATTGGACACTATAGCAAACGGATCATGGAAGCAGCAGAAAAGAGATATGGGCGGACAAAACCGAAGGCCATTATTCTAACCCATGGTCATTTCGATCATGTCGGTTCAGCGAAACAACTGGCTGAAGAATGGAAGGTTCCTATATACATTCATCCAATGGAGATGGATTATGTCACAGATAAAAGAGATTACCCTGTAGGCGATGCAACCGTGGGGGGTGGTTTATTTTCGCTTTTATCACCTTTCTTCCCCACTCACCAAGCTGATTTGAGTAAATACATCCACCCGCTTCCAACCGATGGGACCATTCCTTTTCTTGAAGACTGGCGCTTCATCCACACACCAGGTCACACACCAGGACATATCGCTTTGTTTCGAGATAAGGACAAAACTCTCATTGCCGGAGATGCATTCATTACAGTCAAACAGGAATCAAGTATGGCTGTGTTTATTCAGCACCAGCACGTACACGGACCACCGGCATACTTTACTCATAATTGGAAGGAAGCGGAAAAGTCAGTCAAAGAACTCGCATCCCTTCAACCCGCGGTAGCCATCACAGGCCACGGTCTGCCGATGGAAGGAGAACTTCTTTCCAAACAATTGAACGAACTCGCCACGAATTTCAAAGAATTGGCGGTCCCGAAACATAAAGGAAAGCTTCACTAAACAGCAAGTGAGATCCTCACTTGCTGTCTTTGTGTTTAACAATTTCATAAATTTTCCTGAGACCTTCCAATAAACGTGGACTTGGTCGACAAAAGAGGGATTCTTCCAGAACATGAATACGATCATGCTTCACAGATTTAAGTTCAGACCACCCCGGCCTCTTCTTAATAAGCTCAGGATTCATTTTTTCCTCCTTCACCCCCACCCACACCATACAGATATGATCAGGATCACGTTTTTTCACTTCCTCCCAATCCGTTTGAAAGCTAGCGACCTCTTGATCGCGGAAGAGGTTGACCCCACCAGAAAGTTCACTGATTTCATTTAACCAGTTCAACTTCCCAGGTGTGAAGACCGGTTTCGGCCACCATTCCCAGTACAAAGAAGGCTTTTTTTCCATCTGTTTGGACCGATCTTTGAATCCATCGATTTCTCTCAGAAAAGCATCTGCATGTTGCTGCCCTATCTTTTCCACACCAATCGCCTTTCCTACACGACGAATATCTTCAGAAATCTCATATAACGTGTTCGGATTCAATATGATATAGGGCAGGCCGTATTCGTCCAACCCTTCAATGTTTTTTTCCATTCCAGGGACAGACAAGGATGCTAAAACAAGGTCCGGCTTCAAGGAAGCCACCTTTTCGATATCAATAGATAAATCAGGACCAAGCTTCGGAAGATGTTCCACTTCTTCAGGATAATCAGAATAATTATCGACACCAACCAACAGATGGGTCTGCCCAAGATTAGCGACAATTTCAGTATTGCTAGGACAAATCGACACAATTCTCATTCTTCAACCCCCTTTTTCAGAATCGTCTGATGTTTCATTTTCTTCCATTATAGCTTATATTGAATGTATGGAAAAACGAAGAAAGAAAGGGATGAACCCATTGACGACGACACTCCTCGATACATCCAAAGGAATAGTAGAGTTTACATATAAAGGGTCCGGCCCTCCTGTTTTGTTATTGAAAGGTGGACACTCCACAAGAGATACAGATTTATCTCACAGCAGCCTGATTTATGAAGGGTTTTCGTTACTCACGATTTCTCGCCCCGGCTACGATTACACCGAGCTTTCCACAGGTCGCACTCCTGAGGATTTTGCTGATACAATCGTCGAAGTACTCGACCATCTCCAACTTGAAAAAGTGAATGTCATCTCAATCTCGGCAGCTGGACCTACAGGGATCGCTCTAGCCGTTCATCACCCAGACCGCGTGGCCCGTTTGCTGCTTGAAGCGGCACTCCTAACTTCATGGGAAGGTGATGTAAAAAAAAGAGCTGCGCTTCTTTTCGGACCAGCAGAGAAATTCGTTTGGAGTAGTCTCCGAACCATGCTTAAATTCTTCCCTGATTTGGTGTTGAAACAATTGCTTGCTGATTTAACAACAGAGAATGTTGAAGATTACTTGGACAACCTTACCCCTAACGACCGCCGTTTCATTGTGGATATGCTGGCGACTTCCCAATCCGGAAAAGGGTTTATCACAGATCTTGATCACGAAACCCCGGATATAAACGGCCTCCAGGTGCCTGTTCTTGGCATGTATTCACAGAAAGATCGCAGTGTACCTTACACGAACGCTCTATTGTTGAAGTCTTCCGTACCTGATTGCGAAATTTTTGAAGTCGACTCTGATAGTCATTTGATTTGGATAGGTAAAGATGCTCACACCGTTTGGAAGAAACGCCTGGAGTTTTTAACTAATACTTAAACATTCGGAGGGATCATCATGGATGATGTCAAATGCAAACAAATGTTGGATCGTTTCCTTACGTTTTATGACCAAGCCTCCCAAACACCGCTGCACAAACGCTATGAGTTATGGACTGATCAATACGCTTTTCCCTACACCCCTCCCGGTTATCAACAAGGGCAGCTAGCAAAAGAAATGATTGAATACGCATGGAATAGATACGAACAAGTCTATGACAAAATTCAATATTTCGATATTGGCCCCTTAGAAGTGAATGGTTATGTGGAATCCATTAAACAAATTCTCCACTGTACGTCGCCCGTAAGAATGACCGTCATGTTTTTTGTTGGAACTTTTGAAACAGATCCATTCATTATGGAAAAGAACCAGCATTATACCCTTTGCTTTCCTGTCGAACTAACATCCAGCCGGACACGATTGATTCAAGAATTGACACGTGTCGTCCACTGCAGCCAATCAGGACTTGCTCCAAGTCATACACGAACATTAGGGCAGTTAATTTTCCAGGAAGGGATGGCGGCCCACACAACCGAAGAAGTTCTCGAAGAGAGTGGAATGATCGACTTCCCATTATGCTGGGAGCAGGAAAAATGCAGTCGCGAACCGAACCGTGTGATGATGAACATCCAACCGCACCTCCATCGCACCGATTATGAAGCCCTTTATTCGTTTACAAAAGGCACAGGTGCTTCTGGTTTTGAAAAAGAAGCCAATTACACCGGCTATCTGATTGTCGAACATTTATTAGAACAAGGCCGCCCACTCTATGACCTTGCCCGTATTCAGAATACTGAGGTGGATGCCATTGTAGAGCGGTCCCTATTCTCCTTGATGAATCAAGCTTATCTCACTCAGCCCCAGGAATGAATATTCCCAGTAGTTAGGAAAACTTTTTCCTCACAGGGCTTTCATTCTTTTTGGCCATCTGTTATACTAAGGTTAATTATTCGTTGTTCGATCAGATTCATGCAAGAGAAGATGTTTCGTAAGATGTCGTCTTGATGGAACTTGAAAAGAGCAAGAATAGTAATACAATGTGGAATTTTTCCACGCAGGAGGTAACGTACATGGTTGAAGGTACAGTAAAATGGTTTAACGCAGAAAAAGGTTTTGGATTTATCGAGGTAGAAGGTCAAGACGACGTCTTCGTACACTTCTCTGCTATTCAAGAAGAAGGTTTCAAGTCTCTTGAAGAAGGACAAGTTGTAAGTTTCGAAATTGAAGAAGGTCAGCGTGGACCACAAGCAGCTAACGTTCAAAAATAAGGACGTATAAAAACTCCCCTTTCATAGGGGAGTTTTTTTATTACCCAAATCCACCAACCCCTCTCCCACTAAATCCCCTTTTTCTGGAAGACTCAGTTTCGAGATGTTTGTTGTGTGGATAGGGGCTGCGGGGAATGGCTCGCTTTCCGCGGGAGCGCGGTGAGCACATTCCCCGCAGCCTTGCCTAGTTGAAATAATGAATGACAACCCCCGGACATGGATACGGGGTCAGGGAAACGACGATTTGCAGTGTTTTGGATCAGTCAGTAGAAAAACACACACGTTCGTGTCTCCATTAGCTTTTCATGCGGACGTTTCCCAGACCCTGTTCCCACACCTTATTCGTGCAGGATCTATGGTTAAAACGACTCTATAACGGCTTGGGTGAGCAGGTCTTCATTACCGAACTTGGCAGGTTACTGCTAGAGCGATTTCGAGAACCTCATATGGTAAAGGGGCGGAGGGAAAACGGTGAAACTCCTACCTTAAGTGTGCAATCGCCTCGATCAGCGGCGTATGGACTGGACTGAGCTGGCGGAGATAAAGGAAACACGAAGACCAGAGTGATTCGATGTTGACTTATCGTACAGAAGCGAGGGAAGTCTCACTAGCCGCTAGGCACCGGAACCGGTTAACTAAGAGGAAGTGCGTGGTAGATGAGACCCCGCAGAGCGTTAGCTCGAGGAAGCTCATCACTCGCCCACGGAAAGCGAACCTTTTCCCGGAGCCCTAAACACTCACAAAAGTCCCGACATCGAGTCTTCCATAAACCTGCCATTTTCTTCAACAAAAAAAGGAAGGCTCAGTGGCTGAGCCTTCCTTTTTTGCTTATTCTTCGTCCTGTTCGGTAAGAATGAAGGGACCTTCTTTTGTAATGGCGACGGTGTGCTCATACTGTGCAGAAAGCGAACCGTCAACAGTACGTGCTGTCCAGTTGTTTTCATCCATCTGGCTGCCCCACGCACCAATGTTAATCATCGGTTCAATCGTTATGACCATGCCCTCTTTCAAGCGAGCTCCTTTTCCAGCGGCACCAAAATGAGGAATATAAGGATCTTCGTGAATGGAATCACCAATTCCATGTCCTGTGAAATCACGGACTACAGAATAGCCTTCCCCTTCTGCATAAGATTGAATGGCATGACCGATATCACCGATGCGGTTCCCAGGAACGGCTTGCTCAATCCCTTTATAAAGAGAAGTTTTCGTGACATCCATTAACTTTTCAGCTTTTTCACTAACCTCTCCTACGGCATGTGTCCAGGCTGAATCAGCCAAGAAGCCATTCAAGTTAACAACCATATCAATAGTAACGATGTCGCCTTCCTCCAGTTTTTCTGTACGTGGGAAACCGTGACAAATTTCATCATTGATGGAAGCACATGTAGTGAATTCATATCCCTGGTAGCCTTTCTGCTCCCCAGTGGCTCCACGCTCAGCTAAGTACTTTTCAACGAAATTTTCAATTTCCATCGTAGTTACGCCTGGCTTAATGAACGTGCGCAATTGTTTATGAACACTCGCAAGAAGCTTCCCTGCTTCATGCATCTTTTCAATTTCTCTTTGACTCTTACGTTTGATCATTTGCTCAATCCTCTCTTTTTCTATTACGTATGCATGTATCCTCTAGTATGATAACGAAAAATTGGAGGAACGACTACCCTTACGAATTCAATCTACCTTTCGAATTTCCTTTGCAGGGTTTCCAGCTACAAACACATTAGGTGGAACATCCTTCGTAACCACTGCCCCTGCGCCAACCACGACGTTCTCTCCAATGGTCACTCCCGGGTTGATGACAGCACTTCCTCCGATCCATACATCATCACCAATAGTAATCGGTCTGCCTGACTCCAATCCACTCGCCCTTGTCTCTCGATCCATTGGATGTGTGGCCGTGTACAATTGGACATTCGGACCGATCAGCACTCTTTTTCCGATACGGATCTCACAGACATCCAGAAATACACAATTGTAATTAGCAAAAAAACCGTCACCTACATGAAGATTGTAACCATAATCACAATAAAATGGAGGTTCGAGCACTATCTCCCCTTCAATCGTACCAAAAAGATCATGAATCAGCTGCTTACGATAATGGTCCTCTGTATCTTTCGTCTGGTTCAATTGATAAGTCAGTTGTTTAGCGCGGGACCGTTCCATCGTCAACTCTTCGTCCCAGGATTTATATAATTCGCCTGCCATCATCTTTTCCTTTTCAGTCATGAGATCACCTCAGTCAATAAGTACGTTCTCTCTTTACTTTACCATAGTTTTTCGCTAGTCTAGGAACAACCGAAGGAGGTCATTTATTATGCAAGTACGCGAATTGAATCAAGCGGATGCTAAAGGATATTACCATTTAAGACTGGAAGCACTACTAACTAATCCTGATGCGTTTATCACTACATATGAACAAGAAAAACAACGGCCTGACCCAATCAACACGATCGCAAAAAGGCTGGAAAGTGAAACCTCCCGGACGTTCGGGTTATTTGTTGAGGAAACGCTCGCAGGTATCGTTACCTTAGTGAAAGAAACCCACCCAAAGTTTTCCCACAAAGCTTCCGTCCTAGCCATGTACATAACTAAAAATCATAGACGAAAAGGCGGCGCCGAACTCTTAATCAAAGAGTTGATTCAATTTGCCCGTGCGATCGAGCTGGAAGTGCTTCACTTGAGCGTGGTCACAGATAATCATCCTGCCCAGGAGTTGTATAGAAAGCTCGGATTCCACACGTATGGCACAGAGGAAAAAGCCATTAAATTACCAGACCGCTATTTAGATGAAGATCATATGGTCCTCTTCTTATAACTAATTCTACAATTATAATGTCAATTTCACATAAGCTCCCTATTCTTGAAGACTCAGTTTCGAGGTAACCGGGGTTCATTTGCCATATTAGCAGTCAGGGGTGGTCGGGAATCTACTCGCTTTCCTGTGGGGGAGCTTGGATCTTCCTCGGACTACGTCCTGCGGGGTCTTGCCTATCTCCTTCTCCCACGGGAGTCTCGCAACTTCCCAACCACTCCATTCGATGTAGGTGAGAAACGAACCCCTATACCAAGATGGGACGTCTTCCACCCACCCCAAAACAGGCATAAAGTGCTCCGTTTCAGGATTTCATGATCAGAATCAACATTGGAGAGAACTTTATACTATTCACTTCGTTTAAGCACAAAAGCGGAGTTGCCGAGAAGTGGTTTCGAGAAACTGATATAGCCAAGGGGCGGAAGGGAATGGGGAGACTCCTGTGGGAAAAAAGTGCATGGTGAGACCCCAGGACGCAGCCCGAGGAGGCTCAACGCGCTCCCACGGAAAGCGACTCATTCCCCACAGCCCCCATCCACTCAACAAAAGTCTCGAAACTGAGTCTTCTACAACCCTGCCATATTCTTCAATAACCAGAGAAAAATAATAACCAACTGAGAGTTGGAAAATTGAAACATTCTCCTCGTCTCTTCCGTATAAAAAGAGGAAAGTAACATACATAAAGGGTGAAAATATGATAGAAATTAATCGTATCTCCAAAAGCTTCGCAGGAAAGCACGCGGTCAAAGACCTTGATCTTTCTGTTCCAGATGGGAAAATCTTCGGCTTTCTCGGCCCGAATGGGGCTGGAAAATCAACAACCATCAAGATGATGACAGGGATTTTACCAATTGATGAAGGTTCAATCATTATGAACGGCATCGATGTAGAAAAAGAACCGATGAAGGCAAAACATCAATTTGGGTATGTCCCGGACCGTTCAGACATTTTTCTCAGGTTAAAAGGAATCGAATATTTAAATTTCATTGCTGATGTGTTCGAAGTTCCTAAGGATATCCGAAAAGAAAAGATCGAATACTTAACAAAAAGCTTTGGCATTTATGAGGCTTTAAATGATCATATTCAGACCTACTCTCATGGAATGAGACAAAAAATTGTTGTCAGTGGTGTACTGCTTCATGACCCGGATGTATGGATTCTAGATGAACCGTTAACGGGGCTGGATCCGAAGTCTTCCTACACATTAAAGGAAATGATGCGCGACCATGCTAGAAGAGGGAAAATCGTTTTCTTTTCCACTCACGTATTAGAAGTAGTGGAACAGCTGTGTGATGAAGTCGCTATCATTAACAATGGGCATGTGCAATTCAAGGGAAATATGGTTGAGATGAGACAGCAATTTAAAGATGATGATAATTTGGAGCAATTGTTCCTGGAGCTGACGCAAAATGAGTAAAGCGTGGAAATTAATGCGAGTCATGGTCAAAATGCAGTTGTCCATGGCTAATAAAAGCAGCATGGAAAAATTCGGATATATCATGATTGGTTTAATGATGATCCCTTTCGGTCTGCTTATATTGTTTTTCATCCAAGGTATCATTGGTAACATGTATGCCGCCCTTGAACCAATAGGCAACGAAGGGGTCATTCTCGGATTATTGTTTGTTATGATGACTTTTATTTTCTGTTTCACAAGTATAGGGACCGTACTCAGTTCTTTTTACTTCGCCGAAGATGTGGAGTCCTTTATTTCTTTACCTTTTCAACCTTATCAAATCTTGTTCGGGAAGTCTGCGGTTCCATTTCTATCGTTATACGGTTTGAATACGATCTTGCTGCTCCCTTCTCTCGTATTTTATGGCATACATAGTGGGGCTGGAGTCCTTTATTACCTTTTGGCGTTTATCGTATGGGCTTTGACGCCGATCATTCCTTTCGTTTTAACTGCCATCGTATTAATGTTCATTATGCGATTTGCTAACATATCTAAAAATAAAGATCGTACGAAAGTCCTCGTCGGGCTCCTTGGTTTTGTTTTTGCTATCGGAATCAATGTACTGATAAGGTTGGATTCCGGAACAGGCAACGCAGCCGAAATGTTAACACAGCAAAACGCCCTTCTTGAACTTGTAACGAAATTCTTCCCGACTGCTTATTTCAGTAGTATCGCACTGACTGATATAGGATCCTGGACTGGCCTTTTTTACTTCCTGCTGTTTGTCGCTTTATCTCTGGGTGCAATCCTGTTATTCCTCACAATCGGGCAGAGCTTCTACTTCAAAGGAGTACTGGGGTTATCTGGAGGAAAGCGCGGTGAATTCGACGAAGAGAAAGTTCAGAAGCAAGTAAAGCAGCAGTCCATACTATTGAGCTTATGGAAAAAAGAGATGCGCATCATTTTTCGAACACCGACTTTTTTTACACAAATTGTCGTACAAAGCCTTTTCTTTCCTGTATTCTTGATTATTATCATGATGCTGGACCCCAACGGACCTCTTACGGGGTGGGGCACGCAGCTCAATGTAATTGAAGGAAAAAAAGTCATTCTTGGGATGTTCGGCCTCACAGTTGTCGCACTGGGAATCAACCCCGCCTCCTTCTCCTCTGTTTCCAGAGATGGGAAGAGCTGGTTCAATCATTTATATTTGCCGATTCCGGCCTCAAAGGTCATCCTTAGCAAGCTGCTTGTGTCCTTCTTCATGAACTTTCTATCCATACTTCTTTTAAGCTTGGCCGCTCTAATCGTCCTTAAAGTGCCTTTTATCATATGGTTCCTCTGGTTTGTGGTTTCTCTTATAACAGGCTGGATCGCTAGCATTGCAGGGCTCATCATTGACTTGTATAGTCCTAAGCTTAATTGGACGGATGAGCGTGAAGTATTTAAAGGAAGATTTATTGGAATTGTCCCCCTCGCACTGGAAGCCGCAGTCTTCGGAGTCATCATTCTGATTTTGTGGAATAGTGGCTTGGAAGGGATATGGACGGTGAGTAGTGTACTGATCCTTGTGTTGCTGATCATCACTGCCATTACACAATATTTCTTGAATCGTATGGTCCAACAAAAATACTATAAGATCCTTTGAACATTTAAAAAAGCTCTGAGTGAAAAACTCAGAGCTTTTTTATATTCCACCGTTTTTCATTTAGAGTTAGCCTCCAAAGAAAAAGTCGAGAATGTTACCTGCTTTGGAAGCATTTTGATTGTAAAACTCTGAGTATCCGCAGTTTTTGCAATATACGACGGTGAATTTGTTGTTTTGTACATCCATCATTTTTGATAGACCTGAACCTGTCATAGATACATCCTTTTTTCCTGCATCTGTACTTCCACATTTAATACAGCCTTGATTACTCATTGGATATACATCTCCCTTCTAGACTATAATTACCATCATTTCACAATCATAACTGGACATTTCGCTCTCTTCGCCACTTTATGACTTACACTACCTAATACCATTTCCTGCAGTGTATTCAAACCTCTACTTCCAATTACTACAAGATCAAAGTTATTTTTATTCGCATATTTAACTATCGTTGGACCTGGTTCACCATGTTGTATATTTATTTGATAAGAAGCATTTTTCTCCTGTAGGATTTCTTCGATTGGTTTCAATCTCTGCTGTCGGCGCTGTTCCACCATGCCTTGATCACCTTCGGATAGGACATCTGATTTCGACTGCTCACCATCGATCACATAAACGATTGTAATTTCACCGTCCCCTTGTAAGTTGGCGAGCTCCGCAGCACGTTCAGCTGTCCGGATGGAGTGTTCGGATCCATCTGCTGCTACTAATATTTTTTTATACATCTGAATTCCCCCAGTCGATAATCATTTATTTTTTCCATTTTACCATTTTCCTTCATGATAAAGGTAATAAAACTCCCATTAAATAACACCCAATAAAATTAATTTTGTATAGTTAGGGTCTATGAAGGCGAAAAAAAGAGAAAAAAGGAGAAAAACATTTATTTATGCGCTTACATGGGGTTATGTAATATCCCCTATAGGTGATATAATCTGATCGTTCTTGCCGGATTTTCGTATTGTCACGGACAATACAAAACAAAAATAATAGAAAGAGGTGCGCAATTGAACACAGAAACAATTAAACAACAATGGTTTGGAAACGTAAAAAACGATGTGCTTTCAGGCATGGTTGTCGCTATGGCGCTCATCCCTGAAGCGATCGCTTTCTCTATCATCGCTGGAGTCGACCCCATGGTAGGATTGTACGCTTCCTTCTGTATCGCTTTCGTCATTGCTTTTCTGGGTGGTCGTCCTGGTATGATTTCTGCCGCCACCGGAGCTATGGCTGTCCTTATGGTCACTTTAGTCAAGGACCATGGTTTGGAGTATTTACTAGCTGCTACGATTTTGACGGGTATCTTACAGTTCACTTTGGGTGCATTAAAAATTGGTCAGCTTATGAAGTTTATTCCTAGGTCTGTCATGATTGGATTTGTCAATGCCTTAGCCATTCTCATTTTCTCATCACAACTTGTCCATTTTGAAGGGGCAGGACTAGCTATGTATGCGATGGTGGTAGGTTCATTAGCTATTATTTATATCCTACCAAGGTTCACTAAATCCGTTCCTTCACCATTAGTGGCTATTGTCGTAATGACAATCATCGCCATCACCACAGGAGCTGGATTGAAAACAGTAGGAGATATGGGGGAACTATCCAGTACGTTACCTATTTTCCTACTACCAGATATTCCATTGACGTTTGAAACACTACAAATAATTTTCCCTATTTCACTAGCTCTTGCTTTTGTAGGGTTACTTGAATCATTATTAACTGCACAAATTGTAGATGATATGACAGATACTGTGAGTGACAAAAATAAAGAAGCCAGAGGACAAGGAATGGCCAATGTGGTTTCCGGGTTCTTTGGTGGAATGGCTGGTTGTGCCATGATCGGTCAATCCGTTATTAACGTCTCCTCGGGTGGTCGTGGACGATTATCGACACTCGTAGCAGGAATATTTATGATGTTGTTGATTATTGTATTCAACGATCTACTTGTTCAAATTCCTATGGCGGTCCTTGTCGGGGTTATGATTATGGTATCGATTGGAACGTTTGATTGGAGCTCACTGACACGCTTCAAAAAGACTCCGGTTACAGACAGTATCGTCATGCTAGTAACTGTTGGTACAGTTGTACAAACTCATGACCTGTCTAAAGGCGTCATTGCTGGGGTCATCTTAAGTGCTATCTTCTTCGTTGCTAAGATTTCAAAAGTAAAAGTTGAGGAAGTATTCGACCAGAATGCAGAAAAAATGGTTTACCATGTCAGTGGTCAAGTCTTCTTTGCTTCCACAGACAGCTTGATTAAGCATTTCGACTATGATGTTCAAGTCCCTCATGTAGTCATTGATTTTACTCATGCCCATGTTTGGGATGACTCAGCTGTTGCTGCGATTGATAAACTTATAACGAAATATGAAGACCGTGATGTAGATGTCGAGATTGTCGGATTGAATAAGGACAGCTCTCAGCTTGTTCAACGTCTTACAGTCAATGACAAACTGAATGCTTCATAAGAAAAGCGCAAGGCTATAGCCTTGCGCTTTTTTCTATCCATTCTTCCCTCAGCATGCTGTAGACACAAGAATCCTGCCATTTCCCTTTGACAAGCAAATCCTTCCGAAGCGTTCCTTCTTTAATCATCCCGACCTTTTCAAGGACCTTGATCGATCCGATATTCTCCGGATTTGATGTTGCCACCACTCGCTGAAGTTCACAATGCTCAAAACAATAGTTAATCATTAATTGAACGGCTTCTGTGGCCAGGCCTTTTCCCCAATAATCATGATGAATGATAAAACCGATTTCACCAACACCATCCCAGTCTCTGATGTTCATCTCAATATTACCAACCACTTGGTCCATTTCTTTTTCTACAATGGTAAAAACATAGCGACTTCTATGTCTTTGTTTCCGATCAATAATCACTTGACGGACGAAAAAGAGACTGTCTTCCTCTGTGTTCGGCCCCCACGGCTGGTGTTTTACCGTCTCTTCGTTCGATGAATAAGGGTGAAAAGCTGACCAGTCTTCAAGTAAGACCTCCCGAAGATAAATACGGTCATTCTCTTCAATCACATCCACTCCATCACGTCCTATACCCTTTATTTATATTAGTTTCTCTTTTAATATTTTCATCCAAGGACTAGGGTCTTCTTTCACCATATAAGCGCGCACACCCTTGTGTGTGTGCAAATATAGCATTCCATACATAGCCGAGGACTTTCGATATGAAACATCATGAATGGCATGAAGAGGAAAAGTTTCCTTTGGTGACACGACCCTCGTTTCAAACAGCTTTAGCGTGTTTTCTTTTTCTATATAATGCTGCTGATTATTTTCTATGACACGCGTTCTCTCAAAAATAGGATGAGAACATATCAACATCTATCGCCCTTTCCTTCTCCTTGACTACTCCAAGTATATCGCACTTTTCAAGACCATGTATATACAATCCACTTTACTCCGCTACATGGCAGTATTCTTGAAAACTTGATTTCGAGATGTTTATGGAGTGGATGGAGCTGCAGGGTATGACTCACTTTCCGCGGAAGCGCGGTGAGCCTCCTCGGACTCCGTCCTGCGGGGTCTCACCAAGCACTTTTTTCCCGCAGGAGTCTCCCCATTCCCCTCCGCCCCTTTACCATGTCAGGATCTCGAAACCAGTTCTCAGAAACTCTGCTTGTATGTTCAAGTGAAGTGGATAATATACAACTCTCTCCGTGTCAATCCGAGTGTAAAAACTTGATATAGATCGCTTTATGTCTGCTTCTGAGTGGGAGTGGAAGAAGCCACATCTGGGTAAGGGGTTCGTTTCTCTCCTAAATCGAATGGGGTGGTTGGGAAGCTGCGAGACTCCCGTGGGAGAAGGAGATAGGCGAGATCCCACAGGGCTTTAGCCCGAGGAAGCTCGCCACTCCCCCACAGGAAAGCGAGTAGCTTCCCAACCACCCCTGACGCTCAAACCAGGCAACGAACCCAGGAACATCTCGAAACTGAGTCTTCAAGTATAGGGAGCTTTTGTGGAAGAAGTGCATCTGGCTTTCTTTCGAGGATTTTTTGTATTAGGATGGTAAAGGTGTTTTTTTTGCACAACCTAAGTACAACTGGAGGAACCATCATGAGCAATCGAAATAAAGGAATTATACTTTTACTTATATCTGCCTTCGGCTTCTCTATGATGGCGGCACTAGTCAAGCTTTCTGGAGACGTTCCGACTGTTCAAAAGACCTTATTCCGCAACCTCGTATCAGCCATTATCGCCTTTGGTTTTGTCATATACAACAAAGAACGATTATTTGGAAAAAAGGAAAACCAGAAGCTGCTGCTCTCTCGTTCAGCACTTGGTACGATCGGGATGGTGTTGTTTTTCTATGCCATTGATAACCTCGTGCTGTCTGACGCGGATATGCTCAACAAACTCAGTCCATTTTTGTTAATTATTTTTTCAGCTATCTTTTTGAAAGAGAAAGCACGTTTGTATCAAATCATCGCTATTATCGTCGCGTTTATCGGCACACTGTTCATCATTAAACCGGCGTTTTCTGTCGAGTTCATCCCTTACCTCGCGGGAATTTTTTCAGCTGTTTTTGCAGCGGGCGCTTATACTTTACTACGTGTTTTAGGAGATAAGGAAAAATTTTATACCATCGTTTTCTACTTCTCGTTTTTCACGACGGTCACCCTGCTCCCTTTCACCATTGCTTTCTATGAACCGATGAGCTTGAAACAATGGGTATATCTACTATCCGCTGGTGCATTTGCGACGTTAGGACAGTTCGGTTTGACGATCGCCTATAAATTCGCACCGGCACGTGAGATCTCGATCTTCTTCTATTCCACTGTCGTCTACTCGGCACTCATCAGTATTATCTTATTTGATCAAGTACCCGATATCTTCAGCATTCTCGGTTACTTCACAATCTTCGGCGCTTCTCTTTACATGTTCTTGAGAAATAACAAAGAGGCAAAGAAAGTCGAGACATCTCGGTAGCTTGTCGTGAGAAGTGCTTCTTCACGCAGCGAGATCTCTCTTATCATAAAAAAAGCGACCGCAGCCGGTCGCTTTTTTTAATCCTTTTTCAGTTTCTTTAATTGAGACAAGGTTTGTTGATACTCAGACTCCAACCCGGCAACATCATCGTTCGGCCCTGGCATGCTCAGCCGACTGATAAGTTCCGTCAACCTTGTTTCTAATGCCATCTGATCGTAGGCTTCCTCGTCTGCGACGGGGGGATTCTCCACATACTCTTCCCATTGTTTCCATGTGCCATCAAATGTTTTTAACCTTGAATCTTCAATCATCCATAATTGATCCGCTGTCCTCTCGATGAATGTACGATCATGGGTAACAAAAAGAATCGTCCCTGGAAAATCACAAATCAACCGTTCTAAAGCTTGAATAGCTTCAAGGTCCAGGTGGTTCGTTGGTTCATCCAGCACGAGGAACGTAGACCCGCTGGCCATCAATTTCGCCAAAGACAGCTTCACCCGTTCTCCTCCACTTAATTGTCCTATGATTTTGTTCATATCATCAGCAAAAAACCTGAGGCGTGCAAGGATGATACGGATTGTAGTTTCAGATAGTGAACTCCCTTCACTTGCATAGTCGTACACTTTCTTTTCTAAAGGCAGCTCTTCCAGGGTCTGATGAAAATATCCCACCTTTACTCCAGGAGAAAGCCAGTCGGTGTTTTTTAAAAGGTATCGAATAAAGGTGGATTTCCCTGTGCCGTTCCCACCGATGAAGGCTGTCTTCGATCCATTTCTCAATGACAACTTAGGACTGGAAAAAAGAAACCTTGAGCCCACTTGGACCTCAGTCTCCCCCGCCTTCCCCAACACTTTTTTACTTGAAGGATTCAATTGGTTGAACTCCATTTTCACTTGATCCCATTCCATCGGTTTATCTGCCTTCTCAAGACGGTCCAACCTGCGTTCTAGTGTTTTACTGACGCGTTCCACCTTCTTTTGATGGGCAGCCGCTTTGTTTTTACCCAGCTGCCACTCAGAATTCCCCATTCTCTTTGGAGGTTTTCGCATTCCTTTCGATTGGGACTGCTTCTGGCGGATTCGTTCTTCGATTCTGTTTTTTTCTTTCACATACTGTTCGTGCTTTTCGTACATCTGCTTTTGTTCCAGGTCCTTTTGCGCTTCATAAAAATCATAATCACCATGGTATTCCGTTATCTTTCCTTGCTCGAGTTCCCATATTTTATTGCAGCAGCGATTGAGCAACTTTCGATCATGAGAAACAACGACATAAGCGCCTTCATGATGGCGCAAATTTTCTTCTAAGTCTTCGATGTGCTCCCAATCCAAGTTGTTGGTTGGTTCATCAAGGAAAAGCAATGGGTGGCGCTTTTCAAGCACTTGCCTTAAACGGGCGAGCGTTTTTTCTCCACCACTCATTGTGGAAGTTTTCCATTCTTCTTCATTCATCTGTTGCAGCCATCCATAAGAAGTGTGCCATTCCACTTGCGGCACTATGTCGAGTTTCCCTAACAAGTATTGCAACAAGAGACTTTTCCCTTCTCCGTTTCTGCCTACTAAACCGATCCGGTCCCCTTCATGAATCCTCAGTTCTTTAATATCAAGGATGTTCCGGCGCCCGATTTGATACTGTATATTGATTGCTCGCATGTTCAACATAAATAAACCTCCCTGAATCGTTCCAGAGAGGTTTGAGCCTGCCATCGCTTTTAGGTACACCACGACATATATGAAGGGTGATGTTAAAGCAATAGAATCCTTTTTAAAAAAGGACAGACCAATCCTGTATCTGGAACGAGTGTTGTTTCTTATTCTCATACTCGTTTAGCAACAGGATTAGTACTTCATTGCTTTAAACGTCAGTCCCTTCTTTTTTGGTTACGTTTATTATATGATGAAGTGGCTTGGAAATACAAGACAAAAAGAACGGAGGAATCCATATGGGTAAAGTCATTTTATTCATTGCTCAAAGTGCCGATGGTTATATCGCAAGAGAGGATGGCAGCATTGACTGGCTGCGGGATGATCCAGAAGAAGACTATGGGTATGAAGAATTTTTCCACACCGTCGATACCGTCTTTTTGGGGAGAAAAACATATGATCACATCTTTGAATTAGCTGAAGATTTCCCCTACAAAATGAAGGATGTGTATGTGGTCAGTAACTCACGCGAAGGCCATGACGAATACGCAACATACCTCCAGCCTGAACAGATCCTGCCTCTCGTGAACATGCTGAAGAATGAACAGAATAAAACCATATGGGTCGTCGGAGGAGCAAACCTGCTTCATTATTTCATCTCCGCTGGATTGATTGATGAATACCAGATTTTCATTCAACCAACATTGATCGGTAAAGGCATTCCACTTTTTCAAAAACATGACCACGAAGAAGAGCTGCAGCTTACAGAAACAAATGCCTACCCTGACGGCATGCTGGCGATTACTTACCAAAGAAAGGAGCAGAGCCATTGATTCCACAAGATTTAAAAAAGAACCTCTCTGACGCGTATGACCGGCAATCGAAACAGCGCAATCAAACCCAGACACAAGATTGGAAAATTCATGAGCGGGAAGCTTTCCTGCAAAGATTGAGGGATGAGAAAAAACATACCATGCTCGAAATCGGATCCGGGCCTGGGAAAGACAGTCTTTTCTTTTCACAAAAAGGAGTCGACGTTCACGCAACGGATTTATCTGAAGAAATGGTGCAGCGCTGTCGTGAAAAAGGATTGAAAGCAGACGTTATGAGCTTTGATGACTTACAGTTTCCAGCAGGATCTTTTGATGCCGTTTGGGCGTTGAATTGTCTGCTTCATGTTCCCAAAAAGAATCTTCCTGAAATTCTAACAGGTCTTCGTAGAGTTCTAAAAAAAGATGGGCTCTTTTATTTAGGTGTTTATGGCGGCATCAACCACGAAGGCATTTGGCAAGGAGACTTTCATGAGCCTAAACGCTTTTTCTCTTTTTATGATGACGATATTCTTGAATCCATTCTAACAAGGGATTTCAAGATCGAAGTTTTCCATAAAATCCCAATGGATGAAGATGGAGATGGACCCACTCATTTTCAGGGAGTCATTTTAAGAAAGTGAATGAGGAGTCACGATTCACTCCCCACCCCCGTCTCCACCGCCATCCGAATGATCGAACTGATGAAATCCAGGCTGCCACGTCGCCTCATCTTTTTTAGAGGAAAGGCTGCGACTGCTCGTTGATTGCCCTACAAACCTGAAGATAAGGGCTAAAAACACAAGGACAAGGATGAGTCCAATAACCGTTGGGAACATATCGTTCCTCCTTTCTCATACATACGAGTGAATTCGAAAATAGTTTCGGAATTTTCTTAAAGTGATAGACGAAAACACGCGTATTTGGTATAGTGATGTAATTTACCAATGGACGAAGGAGGAAAGCCAATGATACCTGAGAAATTGAAAAAGGGAGATGAAATTCGAGTGATCTCTCCCGCTAAAAGTTTAGCGGTCGTAGCACCTGAACAACAGGATCTTGCCATAGAGCGATTAAATCAGGCGGGATTCAACGTAAGCTTCAGTACATATGCGGCAGAAAGCAGCCATTTCATCTCGAATCCGGTCGATCACAGAGTGGCCGATATTCACGAAGCTTTTTCTGATCCGAATGTCAAAGCCATCTTGACTACTCTTGGTGGATATGACAGCAACCAGTTGTTGAGCCATCTGGATTTCGATCTCATTCAAAAGAATCCAAAGATTTTCTGTGGCTATTCGGACATTACGGCTCTCACCAACACGATATATAAAAAGACGGGGCTGGTCACATACAGCGGTCCCCACTTTTCCTCTTTTGGTATGGAGAAAGGCATCCACTATACGTTCGATCATTTTATGAAAGTATTCACTGAAACAGAACCGCAAAAAATATACCCAGCGTTTGACTGGAGTGACGATCGTTGGTACTTGAATCAACAGGAGCGACAATTCCATACCAATCCCGGCTATGAAGTACTGCATGAAGGAGTGGCTGAAGGAACCTCCATAGGTGGGAACCTATGTACATTGAACTTGCTTCAGGGAACGCCGTATATGCCTTCCCTCGAGGGTACAATCCTGTTCCTTGAAGATGATCTGTTATCAGACCCCTTTACCTTCGACCGTGATTTACAATCATTGATCCACCAACCTGGCTTCGAGGGAGTGCGGGGAATGATCATCGGCCGCTTCCAAAAAGAATCCAACATGGATGATGATATGCTTATACAGATTCTCAAGTCTAAAAAAGAACTCGGACATATCCCGATCATTTACAATGCAAGCTTCGGTCATACCACTCCGATCTTTACTTTTCCTATCGGAGGCCAAGTAAGAATTGAAGCCAAGAAACAAGCTTCAGCAATCGAACTTCTGGAATATTAAAAGGAGCCCCGTTCATCTCGGGGATCCTTCCATCATTTACCTACTAGATCATAAAGCTTATACACGTTGCCATTTTCGATTTTATCCGGTTTTTCTAAAAGGTTCATTAATACACTCGCCACCTCATCAGGCGAGCGTAATTCCCCTTCTTCTTTCAATTTCCTGAATTTCTCCACATCAGCAAACGAGTCTTCGGATGATGAACGAATTTCCCCCTGCATATCCGTGTCAATGACACCAGGACTGTAGGCAAGAATCGTGTGACCCTTCCCTTCCTGTTCAAGAGAAAGCGTTTGTGTAAAACGATTGATAGCTGCTTTGGAGCTGCTGTATGTACTCCAGCCATGAATCGTCTTCTCGGCTGCACCTGAGGTAATGTTTATGATGCCAAGAGAAATCTCTCGTTCATTCGCTTCTTTAACAAAACGGTTCACTGTAAGAATCGGTGCTGTCACATTGACCTGCATATGCTTTTGCACGGCATCCGCGTCCAATTGACCAACCGTATCAATAGGTTCGACGACTCCTGCATTATTGACGAGATAAACATAATGAGTATCCTTGTGGAAAACAAGTTCAACCATTTGATTGAGTCCTCGATTTAAATCGTCCATGTCACTCAAATCGCAACTGACATGATGAAAATCCACTCCCTTTTCATCTGCCAATGATTTCAATTCTTCATTCCCTGAGCGTGAAACGGCCACCACATTCACATTCTTCAAAATGTATTGACGTGCAATCGCTTCTCCTAAACCACGAGAAGCCCCTGTTACAACGGCGTATTGCATACGTATCATCCTTTCTTCCATTATCTTTCTTGTTTTCCCATCTGAACAATCGGCAAACGCTCCGTTCAGAAACTTTACATCGCAGAATCCAAACGATATGATAAACGGAGCACAAGTGGACACATAAAGGAGTCTACCTATGAAGTATTTATTTCTGTTTATCATCTATGTTGCAGGACTTGTCGTTTCAAGTCTTGGGCTTGCGCTGATCATAAAATCCGGTTTAGGAGTCGGTCCGGGAGACAGCATTGCTGTCGGTCTCTCCATGCATTTCCCTGTAACTGTCGGAAGCGTCATGATTGTCGCTTTTGTAATCCTATTACTTGTCAATGCCAAGTTGGAGCATAAGCGGCCCCAATTTGAATCCTTAATTCCGATTATCGTTCGTGGAAGAACGCTCGATATCTTCCTTTACGGGATGCTTGATACTATGGAGTATGAAGCATGGTGGGCTCAATGGGGCATTTTCTCACTCGGCCTCTTAGCCACAGCTATAGGGATCTCTGTTTATTTACGAACGCCATTCCCCCGCATTCCTCTGGATCACTTCATGATGATTATGAATGAAAAAACGAACCAATCGAAAAGTAGGGTGCGCATTTTCTCCGAATCTGGAATGGCTCTCATTGGTTTTTTGCTCGGAGCCCCGGTCGGTTTCGGGACATTGATTGTCGCCTTGCTATTAGGACCGCTCATTCAATGGTCGTTCCAATGGGCCAGGCCGATTGCTGCCCTATGGACACAACCAAAGAAAAAAATGACACAGAAAGCGTGATGGAAGCATCACGCTTTTTTTCATTCCTCAAAGGAGAGCTTCGTCACACCTGTCTCTTCAAGCTTTCGACCGATTTCTTCCTCAATGGTCAGTCGCTTTTCCATTTGATCTTCTGTCAGTTTCCCTTCTAGGGGGCCGTAGATTTCCGTCATCTCTTTTTCAGCGAGTTTCTCGACCAACTTGTCCCAGAAGCTGAACTCATCGTATTCTTCCACGTGCGTATCTAATAGTTTCGATTCATAATCCACATCAAGGTCATGGACACCTATTTGTTCCTGATAGGAAACCTTGTCCTCAAGATTCCCTTCCTTATATTTTGACAAGACGAGTTCTCTTACATCTTCGAACTGTTCATCCAGCTCCAACTTTGTCGAATTGACCATCCATGTCCCTAAAAACACCATTTCAACGAGTGTTTCATATTGTTCTTTTGTCATTTCAAGTTTTACATTTCCCATAAAAGACCGCTCCTTTCCTCTTTTCCTTAGCATTATAGCATATCCAAAAGCCTCTATTTATTATCCCGCTTGCTCCCTTTTCTCATCGTTTACTTTCATGATGTCCCACACCGTGGCGTACCAGGTACACGGGTTTCCTTTTCTGTACCTGGTACGCCATGGGCAGAGTAGTACGCATTTCTGTACCTGGTACGACCTGCAGGTTTATGGGTGCCAGCTATGATGCTCATTTCTTCAAAAAGGAAATAACGAAAAAGCCCGGCAGCCTAAAGCTACCGGGCTTCTATTATTCAGCTGCCGCCTGGCTTGTAAAGATTGAATCCTCCTGATTTATATGAGCATCTGCCTCATAACACTTTTGCAGCTTCCGCGTAACCGCGCCAGGCTGACCATCACCAATGGTTTGCCCGTCAACTTTCAATATCGGCATAATTTCTGAGGTACTGCTGGATAAAAACAGTTCATCCGCATAAGCAAGGTCCTCTACTTGGAAGGCTTCTTCAATAAAATCAATATTTTCCCTCTTACAAAAAGCCTCCACCCTCATTCTTACACATCCATGTAAAATGTTCTTCTTAGCCGGATGGGTGTACACTTTCCCCTGGCGCACAAAATAAACGTTGGAAGAGCTGCATTCTGTCACTTCTCCATTTTTATGGAGAATCGCCTCATAGCAGCCTTGTTCTTTGGCCGTCTGTTTAGCGAGGACATTCGGAAGCAAATTTAAACTCTTAATGTAACACCAGTCCCAGCGGACATCTTCCTGAGTAATGGCACTGACGCCCTCACGTAAGAATGATTCTGGACGAGGTAGATCTTTCACATAGGCATATAAGTTGGCTTGTGTTTGATCAGGAAAGGCGTGATCCCTCGGCGCAGAGCCTCTGGTAATTTGCAAGTATACTTTGGCATCCCCGTTGATCCCGTTTTTCTTGAGCAGTTCATCCAGCCTTTCATACATTTCTTCCTTTTTATAAGGGACATCGATTTTAACAGCTGCCGCTGACCGGTACAGCCGATCAATGTGTTCATCGATTAAGTAATAGTTTCCGTTATACACACGGATGACTTCATAAATTCCGTCACCGAATTGAAGCCCCCGTTCCTCAAATGGGTACTTCAATGTATCCTGTTTCACAAAATTATTTTCTGTCAATATATGGTCATGAATCGTCATCACTTTGCCTCCTCAAGTCATCTCTAGGTTTAACGAATAGTTTATCAGAAAAAAGGCCGGGGGTGGACCCTCAGTTGAAAAACTTTTTAAATGGTACCGTTCGACCTATTCCAATGTTTGAAGCTTGGAAGGTCGATGTGAAATGAGAGTACCCTCATCTGTACCCATACAAACCCTCTTCATCAGCCCTGGATGATCAAAATTGAAAATGTGGACAGGCAGCTTAAAGTCTCGTGCAAGAATGAGAGCGGACTGATCCATGATCTGGATGTTATGGAGAAGTATATCATCATAATTTAACGTGCCATACATTTGGGCTCCTTTATGTTTGGCAGGATCCGATGTGTACACACCGTCCACCCCTTGCTTCGCAACAAGGATCGCGTCGCAATCCAATTCAATCGCCCTTTGTACCGCAGGATAATCGGTCGTCACAAACGGCTGCCCGTTCCCTCCCGCCAAAATGACGACCATTCCTTTAGCCAGATGATGCAAAGCCTTCAAACGAATATACGGCTCCGCTACACTTGCCACTGGTATGGAAGTCATGACCCGAATTTCTTTTTTTGATTTTTTCTTCAACACACCCCTTAGCATCAGACTATTAATAATCGTGCCGATTGTACCTATATTGTCAGCCTCTACCCGCTCAATCCCCCAGTCTTCAGCGGTTCTACCTCTGAAGATATTGCCACCTCCGACGACGACCGCAACCTCCATTCCACTTTCAAGAAGCGAGAGAATTTCGTTTGCGATATGGTCCAGTCGTTGATTGTCGAAGCTGTCCTTACTGTTCCCTTTCAAGGCACCACCACTAATTTTTAGTAAGACACGAGAATATCTCATTAGGAGTCCCCTTTTCATTGACCATTGTTTATTCGAAAAAAAGAGCCTAGACCTGTGTCTAAGCTCAGCACAAAACGAATCTTTCCACTAACATTCTTCAATGCTATCTTATGCGCTGGCAAGCTTTAATCATTCCACTTCTACAGTGGTTTCCAACCAGGGATGTTCGTAGGGGACCCCTCCCTTACCATCATCGATCATAGGATAAAAAGCCAAATCAAGCTCGTCCAGCTCCTTGTCATAGCGGAAGTCATCAAATTGGATATACCGGAACGTCGTGAACGTCCCTTCCTTGGTGCCAATCGTGTGTCCATTATACGTGGTGCCGTTGGAATCGACAGCTTTAACTAAAAATTCTATATGACCTTTCTCTCTCAACCAATCCTCTTCCTTATTTTTCATCACCGCATTTCTATCTCCATACCACATTCCAAGATACAGTCCTTTTGCATCGTTCCGGCTGTAAAGCTTGGTCAAATGGACTTTCGTATCCCCAATTTCCTGAGAAGAAACCGTAATGGGTTCAGGGTGGTGTGTAGGATCTTCCACCATCGGATAGGTCTGGTTGTTTTTCAGTGCGTTGACTTCCTTGTTGTCCACATAAAAAAAGACAGCGGCAATCAATACAGCGATCAAACTGAATATTGCCATGCGCACCTTTTTCATCCCTCTCACCTCTTTTATTATAGGAAGGTAAATCTTACCGTCATTATATCAAATTCCTTTTCTCGACGTTGTCAAATGAAGGGAGAGGTTTTGTCGATTTCTTACCGATTAAGTCTATTAAGTCTCTGACATGCTCAAACGCACAAAAAAAACTGCTCTTTCCTTTAAAAGAGCAGTTTACGTTCTATAGATATTTCTTCTGTACTTTTTTACCGCCGTAGCTGAAAACAACATCCCGTCCCTCAACTTTCGTTTCTATGTGGACATTCCGTCCCCACAGCTGATAAACATAAGGCAATGTTTTTTCCAAATACCCGACATCGAGTTCAACTTCTTCATAATGGTGTTTTAAGTAAAGTTCCCCGCCCTTCACATAATCACCATCCTGGACAGTGATATATGGGAATCCTCCATTCACTCTCATGGTGACAAGCTGATCGCGGACCGCTTCATGATCTTTATCTGTTATTTTATATTTTTGCCCCTGTTTTTGGAAAAGATATAAGTCCTCTCTCCGAACTAGTTCTTTTGTTAAATAATTGCGGATAAAGCTTTGATCCGATTCGATTTCCCGAACCTCGAACATTTTTTCTCTTCCTGAGCCGGGTTCGATCCCGTGTTTGATCATTTCCTCCGTCGGGTTGTCATACCGATCTTCAATATCCTCAAAAACCTTCAATCCTAGATAATACGGGTTCAGCTGGGTCTTACTAGGCTGCACAACGCTCGCATTGAGTTTAGCGAATTCAATGGACTCATCACTCGTCAAGTCCATTTCCCTTAAAATCCGCGCATGCCAGTAAGAAGCCCAACCTTCGTTCATGATCTTCGTTTCCAACTGTGGCCAGAAATACAACATTTCCTCCCGCATCATCGTCAAGATATCCCGCTGCCAGTCTTCAAGTTCACGGCTGTACTGTTCTATAAAAAGCAGCAAATCCTTCTCAGGTCTAGGGGGGAATTTCTTTTTCTTTCTAAATCTCGGTTGGTCTTCGGAAGATGATTCATCGATCTTCCAGATATCATCGTATTCTGTTTGAAGCGGCTTTTCTTCACTTTCTTCTTCGTCCATGGACCAGGCAAGTTTTGGCCGGACCAGAGATGGATCAATATGTTCCTGAATGGCAAGAACAGCATCAAGGAATGATTCGACCTCATGTTTGCCATATATTTTATCGTAAGTAGCGATTCGTTCCGCAGTCGCCGCCATACTCTCAACCATGTCCCTCTTCGTATTCTGAAACCGGGCATTATTTTTAAAGAAATCACAGTGAGCAAGGACGTGGGCAACAATCAGTTTATTTTGGATCAAACTGTTTGAATTCAGCAAAAAGGCATAACAAGGATTCGAGTTGATGACAAGTTCATAAATCTTGCTTAATCCGAGATCATATTGCAGCTTCATCTTGTAGTATTGCTTTCCAAAGCTCCAGTGGGAAAAGCGTGTCGGCATCCCGTACGCTCCGAATGTATAAATAATATCATCTGGACAGACTTCGTAACGCATTGGGTAGAAATCAAGCCCGAAACCTTTAGCGATTTCCGTTATTTCTCTGATCGCATATTCGAGCTTCTTTTGGTCATCTGGTCTCAAAGATGCCCCCTCCTTCGATTTCGCTTATTTTACTATATGAGGGTAAAGCAGCGAACATGAAGGTTCAGACCATCTTCTTGTCCCCTATACTAGAATTTTAGCCATGACATACTCATCGACAGGCCTTCCACTGACGATGAGGGACTGTCTCTTCACTCCTTCTTTTTCAAAACCCATGCCTTCATAAAAGTGAACAGCTCTTTCATTATGGACCATAACCGTAAGTTCAAGCCTTATCACTCCTTTTTCTTCCGCCCATTCAAATAGACGAAGGAAAAGCTCCTTAGCGACTCCTTGGCCATGGAAGTCCTTCAATACTCCCGTAATTACGCTCGCTGTATGTAAAATTCTTGGTGCACCCCCGCCAAAAACGGTGACATGCCCGATGACTTCCCCGTTTAATTCGGATAGGAAGATCGTAGAATTTTCTTCTTTCTCCATCTTTTGAACCAAGCCTTCCACCTGTTCTATCGTGGATTTTCTTTCGCTTTTACCAAACAGTAAAAAATCGGATTCTGCCTCCAGATTCTCAATGAGATCTCTATAGTCTGCCGCATCACAGACCTCCGCCATTCTAATCATTTTCCAATCCCCCTTTTTTCACATTTTATCAGAATAATGGATGGGAAACGTCACTCTCGTTCTTCCTTTACCTGTTTGATGACAGCGGTACTTTCACCTAAAAAAGACTACAATATACGATGGTGCCTGAACAAAAAAAGAGAGCAAAAAGCTCTCTTTTTATACAATCTCCTCCTGAAGGGAAGCGTTTAGTTTTCGATTTTTCAATACAAAATACATGACCGATAGTACGGAAGCTCCTAAAATGAAAGCTGTCAAAATAGAAGCATTCTGCCACATGAAGGCGAAATTGCCATCGGATATGATGGATTTGAATCCCGCCACTGAGTAAGTCATAGGTAAAAGCGGATTAAACCATTGTAACGGTTCAGGAATCAATTCTAGAGGGAATGTCCCTGCACTCGTCGTCAGTTGAAGAATTAAAATCAAAATAGCGATGAATCTTCCTGGGTCCCCGAGCCAGGTCACGAGCATCTGTACCAACGTCATAAAGGTCAAACTCGTGAGGATACTGAACAAATAGAAATACCCTACATGTGTAACTTCTAGTTTCAACCCATACAGTATCACACTTGCCGCAATCACAGCTTGAATGGTGCCCGCCACAAACAAGACACCAAATTTCGCCGAGAACCATCCAATCGCGCTTCTCGGATTTTCTACGGGATCACGGACAGGGTAAACAATGGTAATTAACAATGCGCCTACGAATAAGCCTAGTGACAAGAAATAAGGGGTGAAGCCTGTACCGTAATTCGGCACATGATTAAGGGATTCTTTCTCCACACCTACAGGTGATCCCATCATTTCTCCTGTCTCATCATCAGCTTTCACCTCATTCGCTTCCGATGAAGCGGTAGTTAGATTCGATTCGAACTCTTTCGTTCCGGCTGTTAATGCATTTGTCCCTTCTGACAAATCACCTGCTCCTTCTTGAAGTTGCCTAGAACCGTCAGCCAGCTGGTTGGACCCATCAAAGATCCGACTCGCTCCTTGATTGATGTCAGCTGCTCCGGAGGCCACTTTCACAGCTCCCTCCTGAGCTTTGGCCAGTTCTTGAGAAAAGCGCCCCATAGAGTTCCCCAACTTCTCTTGCCCATCGGAAAGCTTGACGGATCCTTCATAGAGATTCGTTTGACCAGCGACTAGTGAATCAGCCCCTTTTTGCAGTTGAGTTTGTGCCTTGAGGAGTTCTTGAATTTTCCCGGTCAGCGGCCCAGTAGATTCGACGACACTTGCTGTTGCTGAGTCGAGAGAACTTGCTCCTTGAACAAGGCTGCCAGCTCCAGCCTCCAGGTCTTCAATCTTTTGGAGAAGAGCTTTTTGTTGTTCTTCAGGCATGGTTTCAACTAAAGGAACCATCTCTTTTCTTAGACTAGTGATACCTTCAGCCACCTGTTGGGCAGAAGTGGATACCTGACCTGCGCCTTGATTCACCCCGACCATACTTTCATTAAGCTTTTCTGCGCCACTTTTTAACGGAGACGTTTTTTCAACCATCAAAGAGATGCCTTCGCTTAAAGATTCGGTTCCTTCTTTAGATTGAGCTATGCCCTCTTGTAAGTCTTCCGCGCCACCTTGGGCATCAGCTGTTCCTCTTTCAAGTTGCGAAAACCCTTCTTGTAATCTTCCCAGTCCATCACTCAAGTCAGACGACCCGACAGCCAAATCAGACGCACCGTTCCGCAGCGTTTGCGTCCCACTTGCAAGCTCCAGTTGTTTCTCCGAGAAGGTTTTTAATTTTTCTTCCAATTGTTTGGCTCCCTGGTCCAAATCGGCCGCTCCCTGGTCCAGGCTTCCTGCTTTCTCACTTGCTTCTGCTAAACCTTTTTGAAGTACATTGAACTGCTCAAACATAGCACTCGCATAGGTTTCTGTCATTTCACTGGATAATTTAGCTTTCATTTTTTCTGTTGCCGATTCTCCGATTTGGGCAAATAGGAAGTTAAACCCTTCATTCGGTACGTATTTCAACTGCAACGGCTTCGGCGTATCATCCATAACCGTTGTCGCATCCTCAGAAAAATTGGCTGGAATCTCCACAAGCATATAATAATCTTGCTTTTCAAGACCTTCATAACCTTTATCCTCTGAAACGAGATGGTACTCAAAATCACCACTGTCTTCTAATTGACTCACGAACTCTTCCCCTACTTGAAGAGGCTCTCCACTGAACTCCGCCCCTTCATCAAGGTTGACAATGGCTACGGGCAGTTGATCCATACTGCCATAAGGATTCCAAAACGCCCACAAAAACATGGCACTATAAATCAGCGGTATAAGAAGCACCGCTAAAAACGGTACAAGTACTTTTTTGTTCTTTCCGATATGTTTCCACTCTGAGATCCAAAGTTTCCAACCATTCATTTTCCATCCTCCAATAACATATGACTAAAATATTCATTTGGTCATTTTCTTACAAAAAAAGAGGACCATCATTCGAGTGACAATCCTTTAAACACATAATCATCAAATAAATGAAGGATCTTTTCCTTAGATAAAGGCTCATGTCCTTCTTCCCAATCAATAATCAGTGCCGTGTATAACTTCAACATCATAAATGCCGTAATTTCCGGATCACATTGGCGAATATCTCCCTCTGCCACCGCTGCTATAACTTTTTCCTTTAGATAATCCAAAATTAGAGACTCTATATTTTGAAGGGCTTCCTTCACAGCTGCCGTTCCTATTTCACGAGCTTCGTACACGAGTTTCACTGTCAATTGATGGCTTTTACGGTATTGAAGCAATTCGACCAGTGATCGATGTACATTTTCTTTCAGGGATTGCTCGTCATCCATGACGGATTCAGCTTTTCTCTTCATTTCCAAAAGGAGTTCCGCGATAATGTCCTGAAACAGTTCTTCTTTGTTTCGGAAGAAGTTATAAATCGTCCCTTTTCCTACATTAGCGGCTTTGGCGACATGATCCATCGTTGTCGCTTTATAACCCAAGATGGAAAAAGATTGACGTGCGGCGTCACGAATTTCTTCTTTTCTATCCATATCAATCTCACCACCTGACCATTTGAACAAATTAGTCATTTTTACTACAGAATTGATTATACGCTCTTTTATTAGAGTTGCAACCTTTTTTTGAGGTACACTGAAAGAAATAAGAACAGAAGGGAGTTTTCATATGAAAAAGAATGTCCTCCACTCCTATGAGCATTTATCTTCGCATTATGAATTCGACGTTGACCGAAAGCCCTACAATGCTTATCTTGAACGTCCGGCCATGGTCGATCTACTCCCTGATCTTCAAGGGAAAAAAGTTTTGGATGCTGGCTGTGCGGCAGGATGGTATGCGCGTTACATGGCCGATCAAGATGCAGACGTCACACCGATAGACCTCAGTCCTTCGATGATTGCCGCAACCAAGCGGAGAGCAGGAAATACCAAGGTCCACGCCTTCGTTCACGACTTAACAGACCCTCTCCCAATGGATGATAGATCCTTTGATCTTATTATCAGTTCACTCACTCTGCATTACATAAAAGATTGGGCACCCATTTTTCAGGAGTTCCATCGCATATTAAAGCCAGGAGGCACCATTCTTATCTCTACCCATCATCCATTCATGGATTATATGAACCATGAGGTGGACTCTTATTATGCCTGCCATGAAATCCAGGATGAATGGACGGTAGATGGAGAAAAAATTCCGATGACTTTCTACAGACGGCCGCTTGAGGAGATTATTTCCTCAGTGACGGATCATTTTCATTTAATCAAACTCTCCGAGCCAAAGCCTACATTGGAATTTAAAAAAGTACACCCAGAAGGATTTCATAAAGTTTCAACAAAGCCTAATTTCATGATCTTAAAAGCTGAAAAGCCAGAACTTTAAAAAAGTCCTGGCTTTTCTTTATTATGAACGTTGGTCAGGGAAAATCCGGTCAACCATTTCTCCGAATTCACGGAAAAATCCTGTGACAGGCTCACCGTTTTGAGAGTCTTCCACATAATTGTTCGTCAAGTCAACAAAATCTGGATTTGTTGAAATGTAAACATTGTTAATGTCCTGGTCCGATGCTTTGACTGCTTTTTTGATTTGCTTTTCCATTTCATCAGAGACTTCGTTCTTGTCTCCTTTAGGATTATCAAGCTCTGCCGCTACATAGGCATTATCGCGTGTTTTCAGCACATAAACACGATCCACGCCATCGACATTCTTTTCGATACGGTTTGCTGCATCCTTCGCCACTTTATAATTCGTGTTATGAACCATTCCGCGATCATTGTCATACTGGTTCGCTTTTTGACCATTTTCGGCCATGTCATCAGCTGTACGTTCGAAGCTTGTATTTTCTACTCCATTGTAGTTGCCATTGTCACCAGCTTCTTGTTCCGCCTGGCAGGCGACAAGAGATCCAGCTGCTAAAAGACCGATGGCTAATACTTTGATCTTCATGTTTTTCAACCTCCTTCCATCCATGTTTACGGTTAGTATGTGTGGTTGGAAGGCAAATATGCGATTGCTAAAAACAGGAAGTCAGCTTGCACATAAAGAAAATCCTCAGTTGAATGAAAACTGAGGATTAGCTATTCAGAAACGGGATGCTCCACCATATTTGAATGAAAATTAAATAAACGAAAAAAATAGCGTTAATAAATAAAAGGAAAGCAGAAACAAGTTTATAATGACCCTCTATTTTTTTATAACCGATCCGAATAAAGATAAAGCCCGCAATTAGAAGAATGTACAATCCAATAAACCATATCCACGTATAAGGTGTTGCAGCATCAAATCCTACTTCGTAACCGATCCCATACAACAACCAGGGAGCTAAAAAACATAAAATGGATAGAGGGAGAAACCGTTGATCACTTTTTATGTAAAAAAGAGAAAGAATGGCAACAACCAGGGTTATTCCTCCAATGATTTCCGAAATGAGAATCATCACCTGTTGGGTGGCATCAGCTTCAGCTGTTATAAAGCCCAGGAATAATAACAACCCCAATAAGATGACACACCCCACATTTGCATAAAGCAGATTTTTTTCTGACATCACGAAGACTCCTTCCGTCAAAAGCAAAACTTTTCCATACTATCATAACAAAATTTCCAATGCTTTGCGGAAGAAAAAAGCAAAAATGTGTCGGGATTCCCAGAACTGTGACGAACTCTCTGATTGAGTAAGAACGCTCGCGGGGATAATAAGACCACTCCTTTCATAAAGGAAGTGTCATCCAATGAATCACTATGATTACGACAAAGCCCTGCACTTCATGATCTGGGGGCAATGGGACGACTTGCTCGTCCTCATGGTACGCACAAGGGATGAATTTCTTTCTAAAAAGATCGAAACATTCCTTCACTCGGCTTACTATCCGAGCAAACAAAGCGAAATGCTGGAATCTCACGAAGCCTTGTTAAGCTATATCGATCATGCTCAAGCGACTACACTAGAGCCCAGCTTTTTCACATAAATAAACAGACCAGGTCATCCATTTTTTGGATGACCTGGTCTTCATTTTTTGGATGACCTGGTCTTCATTTATACCCGTGGGTAATCTTGGATGAGCGGGTGGAGATGCATTTCATCAATGACCATATGTTTCGGCGCAAGCGCCATGTAGACGACGGCTTCCGCAATATCATGAACCTTGAGCCATTCTGATTTTTCAGGATCGCCCTGAGTCCCATTCGCAAAATAAGTATCCACCATTCCAGGATTGATGGTACCTGCCCGGATGCCATCTTTTCTCACTTCTTGAGCGAGTGACCCCATAAACCCTTGAACAGCGTATTTTGTGGATGTGTATAGGGCGCCACCTTCTGGAATCGTATAACGAGAGACATCGGAGGCGACCGTAATGATCGTACCGAACTGTTGCTTTTTCATGATAGGAAGAACAGCTTTGGTCGCGAGAAATACACCCTGTACGTTGATATCGTACGTACGACGCCATTCTTCTACCGTCACTTCTTCGATTGGTTTAAAATCACCGATTCCAGCATTGTTGACAAGAATGTCTACTTTGCCATACGCTTTCTTGGTCCCTTCCACCACCTGGTCGATTTCGTTTTCATCACTGACATCGGCCATATAAGCCAAAACGTTTGTGTACCCTTGCTTCTTTAAATCTTCCTTCGTTTGGTGAATTTCTTCAGAGCTGCCTATGATGGATAAATAAGCCCCTTTTTCAGCGAGTTGGAAAGCAATTTCTTTTCCGATTCCTCTTGAAGCTCCTGTAACAATAGCCACTTGTTTGTCCAATATCATCAAAATTCCTCCCTTACGTTCGTTCTGGCTTTTCTTCTGTGTCTAATTTAAATCGAAGATCAAATAAATCCCGACGTCTGTCCCGTAGCTGCCGGACAGTTCCTGACTTGCGCTGTCTTCTCAGTATTTCTAAATCAACATCTCCAACAACGACCGTTTCCACATTCGGATTACATTCACCAATAATTCCATCACGGGCAAATTCGAAATCCGATGGAGTAAAGATGCCCGATTGTGCATATTGGATATCCATATTCTCCACTTGCGTCAGATTTCCTACCGTACCTGCAATAACGGTGTACACCTGATTTTCGACGGCACGAGCCTGGGCACAATAACGTACACGTAAGTATCCTTGTCTGTCATCCGTACAAAACGGGACGAAAATAATGTTCGCTCCTTGATCGACTGCATAGCGAGCGAGCTCAGGAAACTGGATATCATAACAAATCTGAATAGCGATTTTGCCACAATCCGTATCAAAGACTTTGACCGCATCTCCAGGCTGAATGCCCCACCATGTCCGTTCGTTCGGTGTTACGTGAATTTTGTATTGCTTTTCGATCGTACCATCGCGTCTGAATAGATAAGATATGTTATAAATCTGCTCTTCTTCCTCCACGAAGTGGGACCCGCCGATAATGTTCACATTGTATTTCACAGCAAGGTGTGTGAACATTTCAATATACTCTTCGGTATATGCACTCAATTTACGAACGGCTTGAGACGGCACTTTTTCTTCTAAGAAGGACATAAGCTGCGTAGTGAAAATTTCGGGAAATACCGCAAAATCAGATCCGTAATCAGCAGCAACATCCACGTAATACTCACATTGCTTTGCAAACTCTTCAAAGGAATCGATATTTTTCATCATATATTGGATGACCATAATTCTTACTGGATGACTTGTCTTAAAATATCGTTTTGTACGGGCACGATAATCAATATTATTCCATTCCATCAGCGTCGCATACTTCAAAGACTGCTCGTCATCCGGAAGATAATCAGGGTTGATCCGCATGACAGTAAAGCCATTCATGATTTGGAAGGTAAGGACAGGATCATAAATGTTTTGATTGCGGACTTCCTCCACATATTCACGTGGGGACATTTCATCTTCGTACTTGTGGTAGTTCGGAATACGTCCTCCGATGATGATACTCTTCAAGTTCAACGCGCGGGCTAATTCTTTCCTTGCTTCATATAAACGTCTTCCTATTTTCATCCCTCTGTATTCAGGATGGACCATCACTTCAATTCCATACAGATTGTACCCGTCTGGATCATGATTCGTGATATACCCTTCATCTGTAATGTCATCCCACGTATGTTTATCATCATATTCATCAAAATTAACGATCAAACTTGAACAGCTTCCAATGATTTCCCCATCAAACTCAACGACAAATTGCCCTTCCGCAAAATGGGTCAAGTGGCTCTCCAGATGTTCCCTCTTCCATGGATCCATATCAGGGAAACAAACTTTTTGTAACTTAAAAATCTTTTCGATATCTTTATCCTGCATGTTTCTAACAATCATTTTCTTTTCATACTGAGTCAGATCAAGCTTCGACATCTAATCTTCCTCTCCTCATCATGATCATTCAACCATTTTCATCGTACTCAACCTCTATCCTTCTTGTCTAGTTTTTAACAAAGTTATTCAACTATATGGCAGGATTGTGTAAGACTCGATTTCGAGACTTTTGTGGGATTCTAGGGGCTCCGGGAAAAGGTTCGCTTTCCATGGGGCGGGCGCTGAGCCTCCTCAGGCTACGCCTTCCGGGGTCTCAGCTGTCCCGCACAC
>NZ_QUAE01000019.1:0-65118 GCF_003386945.1 Halobacillus trueperi
GGCAAGATGATGTATTCGTTCATTTCTCTGCTATTCAAGGCGAAGGTTTCAAAACATTAGAAGAAAACGAGACAGTTTCCTTTGAAATTGTTGAAGGTAACCGTGGACCACAAGCTGCTAACGTTCAGAAATAATAGTTACTAGTTAGAAAAGAGACTTCCGAATTCGGAAGTCTCTTTTTTTGTATCATTGGGCTTTGGTTAGATAACATTCAGAATTCATTTCCGAACAGCGAAGATTATTTTTTTAGTAAAACTAATAAATCCACCGACAATCCTAACGGAAAACTTCAGCACCCGAATCATCATAGATACAAAAAACTCCTAAGATGTAAGCGTATTATTGAATCCAATTATGCAAAACAGATTTTCATTCTAAGTTTGAACGATCCATCTTCTGAGTACAGACAATGAATTTTACCACCTTTGCCATACTTTTTCCCACCAAGTAACAAAAATCTCACCATTTAATGACTGACGTTTTACCACTATTTACTTTTGTATAATTATGTGAGCACATTACACTTGTATTACGAAGTAAACTTATGCTGTACAATAAATGTTTTTGTTTTCAGGTGACTTTGTGAAAAAGTGACGGGATCGATTTAGCCGTTTTCAAGGGAAATTTGATTATTCTAATTTTTAAAGAAAAATGATTTGACAACGAAGATTTAATTATGATATCATTGAAAATTTGATAAAAAATAACATATATGTTAAGCTTAACTAGGTTACCATATATGGAGGTGGATTTTTTGTTTCAAATTGGCGATAACATTGTTTATCCAATGCACGGAGTAGGTATAATTAAAGCCATAGAAGAAAATGATATCTCGGGGGAAAAACAACAGTATTATGTGATAAAAATGTTAATCAGTAATATGCAAGTCATGATTCCTACGGGTAAAATATCGAGTTCAAGTATACGCCCAGTTACTGACATAAATGCATTAAAACACATCATACACATATTTGAGCATGGAGAATCAGATAGATTACTGCCATGGAAACAAAGGTTTAAAGTGAATACGGACAAAATAAAAACGGGTAAAATACAAGAAGGTGCTGAAGTCGTACGTGATTTAAAGCGTATGAAGAAAGAGAAAGCGCTTAACACAAGCGAAAAAAAAATGTTTGATAACGCACATGAATTTTTAATTAGTGAACTGAGATTAATTAAAGGGATCACAGAAAATCAAATAAAAATCTTCAGTTAACGTTAATGACAGATAATGGAAATCATGATAATGCGTTATACAAGAAAATAGTTTTTTGATTATTAAGCTACAACGATTGTAAAATCGCTGTAGTTTTTTTGATGTTCATTCACGCATAGATCCGCAATTCAAATCACCATCCTACAATAAATATTTCAGACGAGACGCTAGAATGTGTTTTTTAGCAATGTGGCATGATGTCCCTAATGGGTTGTTCCAAGTGTTCGTCCATGGGAGCTCTTTGTCAGAAATTCTTGAATCCGTTGCCGATAAAGTAATCGGCTAGGGTGATTCATGCAGCCATATTGACGGCATCGAATAAAAATTCCATTGGTTACAATCTCAGTCAGTAAACTTCTCTCTACTCTATACGTATACAGCGCTCGTTTATCTTTTGCGCTTTTCATGGGGCAAGAAGGGAAAAACAGAGGAAGAAAAGGCGGTTCTGAATGCTTCGTAAGCAAAAGCGACACCGAATTTTTCCGATCGGCTGGCTTGCTGTCGAACTTTATCATGAATGAATACAGTCCCTGTCTTTTTCTCACTATAGGGATGCAATCTGGATCCTTGTGTTGTTTACATTCATCTTCATCAGTGCAAGCTTGTTCCGGTACCGGAAAGCAACGGTTGCATAGAAGAAAGCGCCTGACTCCCTCAATTAAACACTTTTGCGCAGGGGGGATCAGGCACATTCATCCTGCTAGAAAATCCTTTACGTATTTATTAATGCGTTTACTTGAGATCAATAAGATGAATTTCAAAACCCTCTACTCAACCTGTTTTTATTTTGGGATAGGTAGTGTATAAAAGTCTTTGCTTTCACTATAATTTCCTGCAAATCTTCCCAAAGGCTTCATTTTTTCAAAGTTGACCTTTTCATTTCCTAAATAGTACTCCTCTTTGATGTGATACATCACCATTTCTCCAATTATTAAATGATCAGTTCCAAGTTCAATGATCCTCTCCAGTTTGCATTCCATGTGGATTGGAGCTTCCTTGACCCTTTTCGGCAAAACAATATCACTGTCTAACGGAGTCAGACCTGCTACAGAAAACTCATTTACATGAGGAGCATGATTTTCTGATGTCTTTTGCATCTGATTGCCGAGGGCTGAAGGTACTACATTGATAACGAATTCCCCTCCCTCTCTGATGTTCACAAGCGTATCTTTGACAGTTCCCTCTCTTTCTCCTACTCCCGGTCCAATGGAAATACATAACATTGGCGGTTGGCGTGAAGCTACGGTAAAAAAGCTGAAAGGGGACAGATTCAAAGTTCCTTGTCTAGACATCGTAGACACCCATGCAATCGGTCGGGGGACGACAGCTCCTGTCAAAAGCTTATAAACAGATTTTGTTTCCATTTGTTCAGGTATAAACTTCATGTTATTGCTCCTTTAAAGAAAGTATAAAATCTTGATTCTATTACTAGCTATTGCTCGACACAGCTTCGTTAAGCTGCAATTCATAGGCAGTTTCCACCATGAAAACTTAAATACCTCCCCGAAAAGTGTCTACTTATCAAAGGAGTCTTAAGCTCGCTTCCATTTTCTATAAGACATGATTTGTCTTTTTCAAATGAAACGATATCGCTATTAGCAACGAAAGTACAATGATCATAAGACCTGCAATCGACAACCAACCGACCGTATAGCCTCCACTGACATCAACCATGAGGCCAAAAAGAGGAGGAAGAAGAATTACTCCCATAGACCCAAGCATAATACTGAATCCGGTCGCCAATCCTGATTTTTCTTTGGGGACAAGCTCTGATGCCACATTCATCCATATCCCATTGAATCCGGAAATTGCAAAGCCGAAAACAGCGACTATCGGAATCATCGTTACAAACCCTGTCGTTTCCGGAACGAGAGCAACTGTCGTACTGGAGAGAATCGTCAGCACAGCGATGACTAAAAGTATCACAATGCGCCTCCCATCAAAAAAACGGTCACTGATCACACCCCATCCGACTCTGCCTAGAGAACCACTTACTTCTGAAACGACGAAAAGGATTCCAGCTAAATAGAGAGAGATGTTCAGTTTTTCATGACTGTAGAAGACGATATACGTATTCAAAGTCATCTGCGATCCATTCAGACATAAAGCGCTCAGACTGACATAGAGTAGCGGTTTATTTTTCGTCATCGACCAGAGAGAGGCATAAAATTTTTTCAGCGACTGTTTCTCGTGCTGTCCTGCCTGTTCATGGTCTCTGTATTGGAAGTACGACAGCATACCCGCTCCCACAAGGAGAACGGCTGCTATAAAAAGAACTGGTCTCCATCCGTAGGTGACAGCCATGGGTAGAAGAATCAGCCCGGACAATGCTGACCCGAGCGTGATTCCCATTTGTTTAATGCCCATAGCTGTGCCCCGACGCTTTTGTTCAAACCAGTACACAATGCCACGGTTCGTCGTCGGGTGCATGGCCCCGTACCCAATCCCACCACAGCCAATCAGAACGAGAAGGAGCCAGTAATATGAGTGTAGAGTCAGACCCATGAAACTGAGCCCCATACAGAAAGCGACACACAATAGCAGTATTCTTGACCCAAGTCGATCGACCATAAACCCAGCGGGTACAGAAGCCAGCGCTTGTCCGATAAATAAAGAGGATGGGAGCAGGCCTACCTGCGCTTTAGATAATTCGAAATCTTCTCCTATCAACACTCCCAATGGCCCAAGGCTTCTTCCTAGGAATGCAACCATAATCTGTGCAATCAGTAGCCACACTAACATTTTCCAAGGATTATATTGATAGGATTGTTTGGTGAGCGTTTTGTATAACTGCATCATTTATTCATCTCATTTTCTATAAATTACGCTTCTAGTTTAAGGGAAGTCATCTCTTCCACTTCTGATTCTTCTTTCGCAGATGTTGTGACAAATAGAGATCCAACAACTGCTATGAAGACGTTGAGCCCGAGGCCAAGGACACCTCCGTGGATACCAAATACCGTTTTGTACCCTGTCAACGTCATAATTCCTGCGAGCAGTGCACCGAGCAACATTCCCCAAAAGACAGGCTTTGCGGATAATCTCTTCCAGTAAAGGCCGAGAATAATCGCCGGAGCCACCTGAACTAGCAGTTCAAATTTTAATACGAAAATTTCATACAGTGTGGCGGGAGGATTCCAGGCGAGCCACAATAAAGCCGCAACTGCGATGATTCCAACAACTTTTCCAATCAGTACTTTCTTATGTTCGGTCGCTCTCGGATTTACGAACCTACCATATATGTCATTTGAGATCATAGATGAAAAGCTTAGTAGTACAGAATCCGCAGTAGATACAATTGCTGCAACTATTCCTCCGAAGAAAAGAATCATGATCCAGTAATAAAAGGAATTGATTGCAGCGATTTCATTTGCCATCATCCCTACTAGCTGCTCCGAATCCCCGCTACTTAGGCCTGGAAACATCATAATTCCGATAATCCCGATGACGAATACAAGTCCGGTCGTAAGCGGAGGCATCCATGCCATGCGGGAAAGCGACTTTTTCAACGTTTTCTCACTTTGTGCGGAATAGATTCGCTGTACTGCATGCGGGTAGATGGCCGCTCCGAACCCGACTAGAATTAGCATACTCATCCAGTTAATTGAAGCATCCATTGGCGGCACCCCAACTTTCGCAGGTTCATTATCCGCAATGAAAGACGTTACGTTTCCGAAGTTTCCCCCTACAAGATATAACGAACCGGCAAGAAAGATGATGATTCCTACCATTAGTACTACACCCTGCATTACATCCGTGAATGCTACGGCTTTCATTCCACCCATCCACTCATAAGCGAGCATAACCAGAACAAAAGCTATGACGGCGAACTGATACGGAATGGTTCCACCTGTGAGGCCTGAGACCGCCTGTCCGATAGCCACCAGCTGCTCGAGAAGGTAGTTCCCGAGCCCCCACAACATTAAAATGACGCTTAAAATCGTGACAGGACTAGACTTAAATCGATGATGCACCCAATCTGTAGGGGTGATAAAGTTTTTTCTTTTCGACACTACGTAGAGTCTGGGAGCGAAAAGCAAATAAGCTGCGATGATTATCGTCATGAACGAAATGGATTGGAGCCAACCGAAACCCATACGGTAAGCGGCAGGGGCATATCCGACGATAGTGTTCCCGCTGTACTGAGTAGCGTACAAGGTGAAGAAAAGAGCAATGATTCCCAGGTTTTTACCGGCTAAAAAATAATCAGATAAACTATTTTGAAGATTCTTCCCCCTACCCGAAAGGTAACCGATCAACAACATGACAATCGCATAAGATAGAAGAATGATGACGCCATCCATACCTGAAAAAGCTAAATCCATTCAATGACCTCCCTGTTTATTTTCTGTCTTCTTCCATGTCTTCAACAATGTTCCATTGATTTACACAAAGCCAACTTAAATAACCACATAAGATTAGGGAAAAGAACAGAGACACCAATGCCCAGGCAGGGAAACCCAATATGATTGTAATTTCTCCTCCTCTTGGAAAATACCAGGGAACAATAGCAAGCATCATCAAAACAACTCCAATCCAGATCCACTTTTGTTGGATTGGCTCTTTCACTTCATTTTTTTCCATTTGGCCCCTCCTGAATGATTAGTCTTCAGAAAATAAATGAAAGGTTTGTCTAAGTATCATATTAAGTGGTTTTCTTACTCATCCTTACGTAACACAATAGTGTTATTGTGCTATATGTAAGCGTTATACATTGTAAATGGTACCGCTTACAAAAAACTTTATAACACCGGGAGTCCTATTCTGAACTCCCCCGGGAAATTAAATGATTCCTCTGTCTTGAAATGCCTTAATGTCACGATCTGAATAATCAAGAATGTCTTTAAATATTTCTTCGTTATGTTGACCCATTTTTTCAGCACCCGGAAATTTCACTTTACCAGGCGTACGGCTAAGCTTTGGAACAACCCCGGGCATTGGGAAATCTCCTAGTTCAGGATGATCAACAGTGACGATCATCTCCCTTGCCTGGTAATGAGGATCTTCAACAATATCTTTGGCAGAATAAATAAGGCCGGATGGTACTCCTTTTTTTTCCAAAAGACTGAGTAATTCATTCGATGGTAACTTCTTCGTCCATTCTTCAATCAGAAGATCTAATTTCTTCATGTTCCTACCCCGGGCTTCATGGGTGGCATAATCAGGATCTTCCGCCAACTCCTCATGCCCCATCGCTTCACAAAGACGTCTGAATACACCATCCGCATTTGCCCCGATAACTACATACGTATCATCCTTCGTCTGATAAATGTTGGACGGCGCTACACCAGGCAGGATGTTCCCCATTCTCTCCCTCACGAAATCAGCTAGCATGTAATCAGGAATCAAACTTTCCATGACGGAAAATACAGATTCATACAGGGCAGTGTCTACAACCTGTCCTTTCCCGGAAAGGTTCCTTTCATTTACGGCTACGAGACAACCGATGGTCGCAAACAACGCAGAAAGCGTATCCCCAATGGAAACACCTGTTCTCGTAGGCGCTCGATCCTTATACCCCGTTACGTGACGCAATCCACCCATCGCTTCACCGACACTGCCAAAACCAGCTCTTTCTTTGTAAGGACCAGTTTGGCCGAAACCAGAGGTCCGAACCATTATCAACTTAGGGTTGATTTCCGACAATGTTTCATAAGAGAGATTCCATTTTTCCATAGTACCAGGCCTGAAATTTTCAATTAGTATATCAGCACTCTCCACCAGTTCTTTTAACAAGTTCTGCCCCTCTTTTTCCCTCAGGTTAATCGTAATCGACTTTTTGTTCCGGGACTGGACAGGCCACCACAACCCCACACCATCTTTTTCTTTCCCCCACTTTCTCATGGGATCTGCTTTTCCGGGTGGTTCCACCTTAATCACTTCCGCACCGAAATCCGCCAACACCCTCCCGGTAAACGGTCCTGCAAGCAACGTTCCAAGTTCCAATACTCTCAAATCACCCAAAGGCATTTGTTTGTCCTTATCCATAACATGACTCCCCCCTGACATACTTTTTCAACATTAAAAACATTTTGTTAGTGGTAATAGAGTTGCACATAAAAGCTGTACACTATTTTCAGAAATGTTTATTACATGTTATTTAACCCTGAAGAAACAGGAATTAGTTCACGATATACAAGCATAAACGCTTGTAAACAATCATTCAGAATCCATATGAGGAACGGCATCTTTCAGACTAAAGTGAATCAGGTGTTTCCTTTCAAAATCTTCAATGGACTTTTCTTTCTTAAGCGTCATACTGATTTCATCCCATCCGTTAAGGAGCATTTCTTTAATGAATGGATCCACTTCAAATGACTCTTTAAATCCGTTGAAATCGGTGATCACTAGTTTTTCCAGATCAACTTCCAGTCGGTAGATCTCTGATTTTTCTTCTCGATCGAATAGTTCTTCTATCGATTCCTGTGGTAAAACTACAGGTAGGACACCGTTTTTGACACAATTCGAGTAAAAGATATCAGCAAACGACGAGGAAATGATCACACGAAAACCGAAATCTTTGAGTGACCAAACCGCATGTTCCCTCGACGACCCGCTGCCGAAGTTATCTCTCGACAAGAGTATGGAAGCCTTCTTATAGTGGGAGCGGTTAAGGATGAATTCTGGATTTTCTTCTTCTCCATCAAGATATCTCCAGTCATAAAAGAGAAACTTCCCATACCCTTCTTTTTTCATCAATTTCAAGAACTGCTTCGGGATGATCGTATCTGTATCCACATTGGACCGATTAAAAGGCGCAACAATTCCATCATGGACGGTAAAGGGGTTCATGAATGCACCTCCTGAAGTTTGTACTCCCAGTCTCTGATGTCATAGAAATGACCTTTGACCGCTGCGGCAGCTGCCATAGCCGGGCTGACGAGGTGAGTCCTTGCATTTTCTCCTTGCCTTCCTTCAAAATTCCGATTCGAGGTAGACGCACACCTTTCGTTCGGCCCGACAAAATCATCATTCATCCCAAGACACATGCTGCACCCGGAATTCCGCCATTCCAGTCCAGCTTCCAAGAATATGTGGTGAAGCCCTTCTGCTTCAGCCTGGGCTTTGACTTGCTGCGATCCAGGGACGACGATTCCACGAAGATTAGGAGATTTTTCATAACCTTTCAACACTCGAGCGGCTTCTCTCAAGTCTTCGATTCTGCTATTCGTGCAGGAACCTATGAAAACTACATCGATCGAGATGTCCTCCATCTTAGTTGCAGGTTTTAATCCCATATAATCTAAAGCGTTTTCGACATTGGAGCGCGAAAATCCAGAATAAGCTTCCGGACTTGGAACCTCTCCTTTGACGCTGACGACTTGGCCAGGGTTTGTCCCCCAGGTGACTTGGGGGGATACTTGAGTGACATCGAAATGGATGACCTTATCAAAACCGGCCTCCTCATCACTGTATAATCCCCTCCAATCTTCGAGAGCTGTTTCCCAGTCAGATCCTTTCGGGGCAAAGGGTTTGTCTTTAATGTAATCGAAAGTTGCTTGATCTGGAGCCATCAAACCAGCCCGTGCGCCGAACTCTATTGACATATTACAAATCGTCATCCGCTGCTCCATCGACATAGCTTCGATCGGGTCGCCACGATATTCAATGACATAACCTGTGGCAAAGTCATTCCCATAAGCACCGATCAATGCCAAAATCAAATCCTTAGATGTAATCCCCGGCGATAACTCGCCGGTGAATTGGATCGCCAACGTTTTGGAGGGCACCAACTGCAAACATTGTGTAGCCAAAACGTGTTCAACCTCACTCGTCCCGATCCCGAACGCGAGCGCTCCGAACGCCCCATGAGTGGAGGCGTGACTGTCACCACAAACCATCGTCTGGCCAGGTAATGTCAGCCCCTGCTCCGGTGCGATCACATGAACGATACCTTGTCGGTCACTCCCTAGGTTGAAAAGGGGGATATGAAACTCCTTGCAATTCTTTTCTAGTGCTTCTACTTGCAGCTGGGCCCCGGGATCCTGAAATGGGAATTCCCGATTTTCAGTAGGAATGCTGTGATCCATGGTCGCTAGCGTCAACTCCGGCCGCCGAACGGTTCTATTTTCTTTTTTTAATCCGTCAAAAGCTTGTGGGGAGGTCACTTCATGAATCAAGTGAAGATCGATGTAGATGAGATCCGGTTCATTCTCTCGGCTTTCCACTACATGGCGATCCCATATTTTTTCATATAGGGTTTTACCCAACCTGTCTCTCTCCCTTCTGAATAGACTGTTCTCTTTGTTTTCGATTGACTAACAGAACCTAAACCGTTCACACCTTTACAACATCCGCTCGGTTCCCGAAGTTGAACGCTTCTAAGTTCCCTCTTAGCCTTCTCATCTGATTCCTCAATTCCACCGTTTCTTCTCGTTGGATTTCCAACGTCGATGGATTCAAAACGACCCCGTAGGATTCTTTGGCTTTTTCAAGACTGACCAATTCTCGTTTCACATCCATACAAACTTGTTCCGGCTTACGTTCTAGAGGGTCTCCCCATCCCCCGCTACCACCTGTAATGAATAGAATCTGATCACCAGGTTCCACTTCAATATTGTCCACTTTCGAATCAAGCTTCTGTTTTGAGCCATCTTTTCTTATTAATGTCTTAGAAGAAGACCCGCCTGGTTCTCCGCCATTGATGCCCCAGGGCTGCAAGGTAGACCGGTCGTCGTGAATGGATACAGTCCCCTTCGCCAGACATGTATATAATTTCTCATTGCAGTTTCCGCCTCTGTTCATTCCTGCCCCACCAGAGTCTTTACCAGTTCGGTAATATTCCACACGTAAAGGATAATAGGTTTCTAGGTATTCTGTCGGAATATTCACGAACGCCGGCCACCATGAATGCCCGTCCAACCCGTCTCCAATCGGTCGTCCCGGAAGACCTCCATACATGACCTCCATGAGGTTGAAATATCGACCGTCTTGATCATAGCCCGAATAAATGAAGTAAGGGCTCGTGCCGTATCCAGCTGCCGGGCTGTTCTCTGGTGTATTGATAGAGAGCGCTCCACTTAACACATCGAACAAACGGCTGAGGGCATGTGTACGACATCCGAGTGCTGCAGGTTCAACTGGCCTCATCAAAGTACCTTCTGGAGATTCGATATGAAGGACGTCATAGAAACCATCATTAAAATTGATCGCAGGGTCAAAGACTGAAATGAGGAAAGAACCGATGAACATTTTGAACATAGGTTCACTCAAATAATAGTTAATGGGCCCAGGAGACTGCTTATCCGTCCCCGTCCAGTCAAAATAGGCATGATCGCCTTCCCGCCATATTGTGAGCTTCATTTTAAAAGGGCCGTTTCCAAGACCATCGTCATCGATGTAATCTTCAAAAGAGACCGGTTCTGTCGGTAAGAAGTTCGTGATCAGCTCACGCATCATTTTATTTGTCCGCTCAAGCAGAGCTTCCAAAGCTCCGAAATAGGTATCTATACCGAAACGTTCACATAACTCCTGCACCCGCTTTTCCGCTGTACGGCACGAAGCTACGATAGCCATGAGATCACTGTAATTTTCCATAGGTGTACGCGTATTCGCTTTAATAATACGAATGATCGATTCATTCAATTGACCTTTTTCAAATAGTTTGACCGGTGGAAAGCGGACCCCTTCTCCATAAATGGAAGTAGCTGTCACCGGCATGCTCGAAGGGACAGGTCCCCCTACATCCATCACATGACCGAACATAGAAGAATACCCTACAAGTTCTTCCCCTGAAAAAATGGGAAGGATGACCATCCAATCATTCACATGCGAAATCGATCCTCCGCAACTGTACGGGTCACTGACAAAAATCACATCCCCTTTATGGACACCTTCAGGAAATTGATTGACGACCTCAGGCACGTGGGAGCCGAAATTCCCGACCACCATTTGTCCTTCAGCGTCTGTAATCATAGGAAAACAGTCATGCTGCTCCCGGATGACCGGTGACATGGCAGATCTGAATAGAGTGACATCCATTTCTTCTTTTATGTTTTTTAAAGCGTTTTCAATAATATCCACCGTTATTGTGTCGATATTTTTCATAAGGAAGCTCCCTCCTCTATGAGAATGTTCAAATTCTTATCAATGGCTGCTGTGAATCCCGGAAGCACTAGAGTCGTTGTGTCTTTTTGACTGATGATGGCTGGACCTATGATTTTATTGTTCGGTTTAAGTAAGTTCCTTTCATAGATTGGGGTTGATTTGAATTCGCCATTAAAGAATGCTTTATGCTCATGATCTATAATCGCGCCCGATGCATCTACCTCTCCCTCTTCCACCATGGGAATGGATGGAGATACCACTTTTCCTATTGCAATAGCTCTAATGTTTACAAGTTCGACTTCCACGTCCATCTTGAATCCATAAATCTGTTCATGAATGGAGCTGAAACGTTCTGCCAAAATAGACACTCCGATGTTATCCAACTCTTCTTTCGTTACTTTTATAGGAATTTCATGACCTTGTCGGAAATAACGAACATCAACTTCAAATCTGATCAACCTCTGGTCTTCCTCTACTTTCTCTTGTTCAAGCCATGAATGGCAGTCCAGATAGAGGTCATTCAATGCTGCAATCAGACTCTCACGATCCAATTGACTCAGCTTGTGGATATAAGTTCTTGAGTATTCATTTCTAATATCTGATTGCAAGAATCCTAGCGCAGATAATACTCCTGGTGTTGGAGGTAAAATGACCGGAAAACTACCTGTCAGTTTCCCAAGTGCATTCGCGTGGAGTGGGCCGGCTCCTCCTAGAGCCAGTAACGAAAACTCCCTCGGATCATAACCTCTCTCGACAGAGACGACCCTTGTCGCCCCATACATATTTTCATTAACGATGTCATAGATCCCCTGTGCTGCATGGTAGATGTCCGTATCCAGCTTTTCAGCAACTCTCTGAACTGCTTTTTCAGCCGCTTCTACGTCCAACTTCATCTCTCCACCCACAAGGCTTGGAGGCAAATACCCTAACACGACATTCGCATCCGTAACGGTAGGGTCTTCTCCTCCAGAACCGTAACTCGCCGGGCCCGGTTCTGAACCGGCGCTTTGGGGGCCGACGCGTAACGCTCCAGTAGGCGGAACATGGGCAATGGAACCTCCACCCGCCCCGATGCTTTCCACTTCCAAAGAAGGAGACTTGACCGGGAAGACCCCCACTTTTGTTTCTCTGGAAACACGTGGTGTGCCGTCATAGGTCAGAGATACGTCCGTGGATGTGCCGCCCATATCAAAGGAAATGACATTCCGATTTCCCGTTTGCGAGCCGATCATTGCCGCAGCCGTAACGCCCCCGGAAGGACCAGAGAGCATCGTGTGCACAGGTAGAGAAGCTGCAGCGGGTATGCTCATCAATCCACCATCGGAGCGAACAATGCTCAAGCGGCTATTTAAATTTAAATCCTCTAGTTTGTTTTGGATATTCGTTAAGTATCTTTGCATAGGGGGTCTGACATATGAGTTCATAACAGTGGTGAGCGTTCGTTCATATTCTCTGAATTCAGGTAAGATATCGTAGGAGATACTGACAAGGATATTAGGATCAATCTCTTCAGCAATTTCACGGATTCTTTGTTCATGTGTGGGATTCGCGTAGGAGTTCAATAAACTTACAGTCAAACTTTCAATTCCTTCTTCATAAAGGGCCTTGATTTCAGAACGAACCTGTTCCTCATCCAGTTCTGTCAAAACTTCCCCTTTTGCATCAATCCTTTCCTTAGCACCCCGTGTATAAATAAGGTCGGCGAGAGGATCAGGCTTTATGAAACCCATCCAGGCACTTATCGGAGCGGGTGTCCATGACCGGGCGACATGCAATATTTGCTCAAAGCCTTCTGTCGTAATGAGACCTACTTTCGCCCCTTTCCCTTCCAATACAGCGTTTGTCGCAACTGTGGTTCCGTGCATGATGGATTGGATTTGTGATAACTGGATATCGTTTTCCTCACAAATCTTTTGGATCCCTTTCATCAACCCAATCGACTGATCTGATGGAGTAGAAGGTGTCTTCGTACCAATAATATTTCCTGTACTTTCATTTTGAAGCACTACGTCAGTAAAAGTACCACCGACATCAACAGCAACTCTGTACATGTCCGATCCCTCCGAATATTAGATTAAATGGTTTTCAAGTAATTCCCGACATCTTCAACCGCCACGACTTCCCCATACTTCGTTTGAATGTCATACAAATTGCTGTGATGCGCTTTCTCGGATCGATCCCCCACGCACTCTTTGGGAACAATCGCTTTGTACCCATACTGGAGAGCATCCACGACTGTGGCCCTGATACACCCTGATGTCGTACATCCAGTGATAATCAGAGTATCAATGTTTTTGTAGGCGAGTATGGAATGGAGACTGGTACCGAAGAAAGAACTGGCAAACTTCTTTTCAATGAGCGGTTCTTCATTCTCTCTCCGTTCCAAACGTTCATCCAAATCCACCCATCCACTATCCTGTAACAGGCATTTCAAGGCAGGAACCTTCTCAATGAAATGCCCGCCATCGAGATAATGGGGCTCGTACACGACTGTTGTGAATAGGATAGGCAGTCGACGTGATCTGGCTATATCAAGCAAACGTTTGGTATGAGAAACCTCTTCGTCTAAATTGGATCCAAGGTCGCAGGATTCATCTGTAAATCCATTGATGAAATCAACAACTAGAACAGCCGGGTTCTTACCAAAATGAATACTTTCACCAAACCCTTGGAAAGTATCAGACATATGATCCTCCTTTAAATGATATGGTTTCCTTTCAACTCTTCCATTTGCTCATTTGTCATGCCTAAGATGTCTTTAAACACTTTCTCATTATCCACCCCCATCTTCACGGCCCCTGGTTTATGTATTTTTCCAGGGGTACGGCTTAATTTTGGGACGACTCCCGGCATTGGAAATTCTCCAAGCTCAGGATGCTCTACAGGTACAATCATCTCCCTCTCCTTATAATGAGGGTCTTCGACAATGTCTTTAGCGCTATAAATCATTCCTGAGGGGACACCATGCTTTTCGAGTAAGGCAAGACTCTCTTCCGCTGTCAGCGATTTGGTCCATTGTTCAATATGCAGATCGAGTTCCTTCATATGTTTAGCTCTTGCATCGTGCGTAGAATATTTTTCATTAACTGCCAATTCAGGTTCAGCCATCGCTTCACACAACCTCATAAAAACACCGTCCGAATTCGCCCCAATCACAATAAAAGTCTCGTCTTTCGTCAGATATATATTTGAAGGAGCGACTCCAGGCAAAATATTTCCCATCCGTTCACGCACATAGCCCGTAAGCAAATAATCCGGAATCGTACTCTCCATTACAGAAAATACCGCTTCATAGATGGCTGTATCCACCACCTGACCTTCGCCTGACCTTTCACGTTCATGTAACGCCGTCAAACATCCGATCGTAGCGAACAGTGCGGCAAGCGTATCCCCGATACTGATGCCGATTCTTGAAGGGGGACGATCAGGGAATCCAGTCACATACCGCAAGCCTCCCATCGCTTCTGCGACACTTCCGAACCCGGCTCGTTTATTATAAGGCCCCGTTTGACCAAATCCGGATGTTCGGACCATGATAATTTTCGGATTGATCTCCGAAAGCCTTTCATAGGAGAGGCCCCACTTTTCCATCGTTCCTGGCCGGAAATTCTCTATGATGATATCCGACTCCTTCACTAAATCTTTCAGAACACGTTGGCCCGCTTCCTCTCTAAGGTTCAGTGTTATAGACTTTTTATTACGAGATTGAATCGGCCACCATAAACCTACGCCATCTTTCTTCTTGCCCCAATTTCTCATAGGGTCGGACTTTCCAGGAGGTTCTACTTTTATGACTTCAGCCCCGAAATCAGCTAACAACCTTCCTGTAAATGGACCGGCAAGAAGCGTTCCCAATTCTAGTACGCGTACCCCCTGCAATGGCAGGTGTTCGGAATTGTCCACTGTTAAAAACCTCCATTTCCATTAATTCGAATTCATCGTAGCACTTTGTATACAATAAATCAACTTAAAATTCAGAAAAATCAAATATTATGTAATAATTGCTGGTTTTTTGTACTTTATTCAGAAAAATACAGCAATTTAGTTGCTGCGAAATTTACCTTTGTATACAATGGCAACAAGGAGAGGATATAGTTATGGAAGCTTATGATCGAATAAAAAAGTCCATTATTGAAGGTGACTACGCACCAGGCACACGACTAACAGAAGAAAACCTTGCAAAGGAACTACAAATTAGCCGCACACCGATACGCGAAGCCATAAAGCGCCTTGAAACAGAGAGGCTGATCTCTCCTTTAAAAAGAGGTGTCATCGTAAGCGAGTTCAATAGGGAGGATATTAGGCAGATTTACAATTTGAGAGCGTTGCTAGAGGGATACGCAGCTGCAGAAGCTGCTGTAAATCGAAGCGCTGAGGATATGGAGGCTATGGAAAAATGCAATGAACAGTTTAAAGCTTTGCTTGAGAACCCCACCTACGGGAGAACAGATATGTTGAATGACATCATGGAATTAAACAACCATTTCCACAGTGCCGTGTACAACGCTTCTCATAATCAACATTTAAGGTTTCACATCTCCAGTGTAACCGTACTCCCTTTAGTCTTCCGGTCCTTTTATTGGTATAACGAATACCAGTTAAAAAAATCACTCGAATTGCACCAAACCATTTTATGCGCTATTCAGGCAAATGAACCGGATCGAGCCAAAACAGCTATGCAGGAACATATTTACCAAGGAAGAGACCATGTGTTGAAGAACATAAATAATGAATCCTGAATGAGGAGGAAAAGTTATGATTCAGATATGTGAAGTCGGCCCGAGGGATGGTCTGCAGAATGAAAAACAGTGGATACCTACAGTAAAGAAAGTTGAACTAATAGAACGATTGATACAATGCGGAATGAAACAAATTGAGGCGGTTTCTTTTGTTAACCCAAAAGTAGTCCCTCAAATGCGTGATGCAGAGCAAGTCATGGAGCAGGTACCAAGAGTGTCAGACGTTCGTTATTCAGGCTTAGTACTAAGCAGATCAGGACTGGAAAGAGCTCTAAATACAGACATCGACGTCATCCATACCGTATTAGCAACAAGTGATACTTTCAATCTCAAAAATGCTAAACGTACAGTAGAAGAATCCAAGGATGCTTTAGTCAAAGTTACAAAGGAGGCACAAGAAGAAGGAAAACCAGTGACAGGAGTTCTGGGAACTGTCTTTGGCTGTCCTTTTGAAGGGGAAGTACCTATAAATAGAGTCTTAAAAATTTCCGAAGACTTCATTCAGGCAGGTTGTACTGAAATGGTATTAGCAGACACCACCGGGCAAGCGAATCCTCTTCAAGTAAAAAATGTCGCCCACTCATTTAAAGAAGCTTTCAAAGATGAAGTAAGTCTAAGGCTTCATTTCCATAATACAAGAGGTTTAGGACTTGCGAATGTTTTAGCCGCATACCAAGAAGGTGTCACTTCCTTCGACTCTTCTATCGGAGGACTCGGAGGGTGTCCTTTTGCCCCTAAAGCCGTAGGTAATGTGTGTACCGAAGATATGGTTCATATGTTCCATCAAATGGGCGTAGAAACATCCGTATCTCTGGATCAACTCGTTGAGACCACCCATTGGCTTGAAGCATTGATGGAAAAAAAGCTCCCGGGCATGGTTTCAAAAGTATAAAATATGTTTAACTACGGTACTAATAAATACACATCCGTTTTGATAAACCCAATACCGGAAAGCACAATTGCCCTGAGCCTCTTATTCCAACGGAGGCTCTTTCCATTTTATCGTCGTATAGGATATGAGTTCACTCCACCCTCTCCCTTTCGAATCCATCAAACCAGTGACGAATGAAACCCAGTACCACATTCCCTGGGTAAGGATGACCGGACCGAATCCTAAGACGGCACGTAGTAAGATCTGCAGGATGTTCGGCGGCTTTCCTGAATTGGATTCGATGGTGAGATTCGTGAAAATCATGCCGAGTGTTTTACCTTTTGCCAGCAGCGGGATGAAAATGAGAAGCGCGACATGGATGATGATGAAGGCTTTCCAAAAGACGGGGTTCGGATCGAAGCCACGCCCTGTGTTCTGCGTTGCTGTGTAGAGGATCGCGAGGAATCCGGATACGATGAGTTCAAGTCCTGTGCCTATGAATCTGAGGAACAAGTTTCTTTCAGACATAGAAGTCCCTCCTTTCTGTGTAGTATCCTATGGGTTTTTGTCGTCATTGGTTTGCCCGTTCACCCAGAACGAAGAAAAAGAGATGGAGCTTTTGCCCCATCTCTTTTTCTTTGATTTTCTTTCGCAGGTTCCTAACTCGCGGATCTTTCCACCGCAATAGGCTCGTACGACAAATTGTGCGTTTTCTGTCATAGCATTCTCCCCTCACATTCTTTATACTTAACTAGGATTCTATATAAAGATGTATGAAAGGATCGATACCATGAAAAAATTCAATTACGTCCCATGGGTCGTGGGACTTTCGATCGCCATCAACCTAATCGTTGTGGCCTTATTGTTCTTACCGAAAGTTGACGGGGATCTCGGATTCAATATTAAACTCCTTCCCCTCTTGAATGCGGTCTTGAATTCGTTTACGTTCGTTTTCCTGCTTGCTGCGTTGTTCATGATCATTAGGAAAAACGTCAAATGGCACAAACGTTTCATTTTCGCTGCATTCACGTCGACAGCTCTCTTCCTCGTCTCGTACCTGACGTACCATTCGATGGCGGAGTCGACGTCCTTCGGCGGTGAAGGGATCATTGCTGGGATCTATTATTTCATTTTGATCACCCATATCGTATTGGCGGCACTCATCGTACCCCTTGCGCTTCTCACGTTGTTCCGCGGCCTTGCGATGAAAGTGGACAAGCACCGCAAAATCGCGAGATGGACGATGCCGATCTGGCTGTACGTAAGTCTGACTGGAGTCATCGTCTACTTGATGATCTCCCCTTATTATTGATGAACGACAAGAAGCAGCACTGCGCCTGTTTTTTTGTCGAAACTCTTCCCTTCCTTCTTGACCCTTATTTTAGTAGAATAATAGTTAGAGGGAAGTCGTAAAAGGTATTTCTATGACATATGTTTCGGTTTTTTTATTCAGGGAAAATTTATGGTTCAAGGTCAGATAATAAGGAGACTACAATGGATTTACTCCAATTTATGAAAAATGAAGGTTACACTTCGGCTAAGTTCTCCTCGTTGACTGGTGAAGACGTCCGATTGATTTTGAATGATGTAGCTTCAACAGAGGACCTGTATCAAATGATGGAAGTGAAACCGACATCCGTCAGTTATTACCCTTATGAACGCGTGCCGTATATCGATTGTTTCATAGATCAGAATGTGATGAAGTTACGCTTGTCGAAAGCATAAGGAATGAGCCGGATCCCCCAGGGCGATCCGGTTCATTTGTTTTTTATAAAAAAGATGGTTTACAAATCTATGACTCTCCGCTACGATGAAAGCAACGTACAAGAACTGCATACGAGTTTTGCACTGGGGGAGCTGCTATAAGCGGCTGAGAGGAAAAATTCCGACCCTTGGAACCCGAACTAGATAATACTAGCGTGGGGAAGTGCGGTCGTCATTCACAAGGACCGAACTGGTTCTTCCTTTATGATTGGTAGACTGCATTCCCGTGGGATGCAGTTTTTTTGTGCTCAAAAAAAGGAGGAATAAGAAATGGAAAACCATTGTGGAACGTCAAGGATCGCGGGGTGCTCTTTTTCCGTGCACCCGATGTCGGACAAATTCGTGGATTACATCAAGGCGGGCCTGAATGAGGTGGACAGCTCGAAAGTGTGGATGAAGACGGACGATGTCACGACGACGGTCCGCGGTAGGATGGAGCATGTCTTCGAAGTCACGGAGGCGATTTTATTACATATCGCTAAAACGGGTGTCCATGTCGCTTTTCAAGGGACCTTTTCCATCGGCTGCCCTGGAGATTCGTCCGGTGATGTCCATATGGATGAATCAGAGGAACGGTTGAACAAGCCTCAATTCAAGGAAATCGAACAGCGGATTGCGGCGAAATTCTCGCTGTATCCGATGGGTGGCGGTGATTATATGGATACGATCTACCGTCAGATTGAAGCGATGAAGGAAAAAGGTGTCGAAGTCACGCCCGCCCACTATTCTACTCGCCTCGATGGAGACACACGCGACATTTTCACAGGACTACAGGATGTGTTCAGGGAAACGGAAGCGAGCGGATCTTCGCATACGGTGATGACTGTGACAGTCTCCGCCAACAGCCCTTCCCATAAGGATGATCGCCCATGAACAGCTGGAAACTGAAAGAAATCGTCGTCATGTCCGTCCTTTCTGTCGTTTTTGCAGTCGTGTATCTTGCGTTCCTTCCGGTCGGAAAAATCCTCGTCGGCTTTTTCGGACCGATCGGCTATGACCTCATCTTCGGCATCTGGTTCATCGTATCGATCATTGCGGCTTATATCATCCGTAAACCCGGCGCCGCTTTTTTATCAGAAACGATTGCGGCGGCGGTCGAAGTGCTGCTCGGCAATGCGGTCGGTCCGATGCTCCTCGTTTCAGGGATGATCCAGGGGCTCGGGGCAGAATCCGCCTTTGCTCTGACGAGGTACAAGCGTTATGATCTGTTCACCCTCATGCTTGCCGGAGTTATGGCCGCGGTGTTCAGCTTCGTCTGGGGCTACTTCCTATCCGGATACGCAGCACTGAGCACAGGATACGTCCTTGCCATGTTCATCGCCCGCATCATCAGTGGTGCCATCATTTCAGGTGTCGCAGGCAAAGCGCTCAGTGACGCCTTAGCGAAGACGGGCGTCCTTTCAAGCTTCGCTCTCGGAAAAGAACACCGAAGGAAGCAAGCGGCATGAATCAGGAAGTGATACGTGTTGAGGACCTCACCCTCCATTATGAGGAAAGGCAGAAGCCAGTGCTGTCTCGTCTGAACTTTTGCGTAGAAGAGGGAGAAAACCTACTGATCCTTGGTCCGAGCGGGTCGGGGAAAAGCTCCCTCACCCACTGTCTGAACGGCCTCTATCCCAGGGAACTGGACGGTTCCATGGATGGAGAAGTCCATGTGAAGGGACGGCGGACCGACTCCTACCCTGCCGGTGAAATGGCGCAGAATGTCGGCGTCGTTTTTCAGGATCCGGAGACGCAGTTCTGCATGATCACCGTCGAAGATGAAGTGGCCTTCGGGCTGGAGAACTTGAATACTCCTTATGCGTCGATGGTGGAAAAAGTGGATACGGCGCTAAGATCGGTCGGGATGGAAGATTACAAAACGGCGAATATCTCCGAGCTTTCCGGCGGACAAAAGCAGAAAGTCGCCCTTGCCTGCATCCTAGCGATGGAGCCCGAGGTACTGATCCTCGATGAGCCGACGGCGAATTTGGATCCGGTGGCAAGGAAAGAATTCATCCAGCTTTTGAAAACATTGAAAAAGGAGCTGTCTTTCACTCTACTTGTCATTGAACATAAGCTGGAAGGCTGGCTGGACTTGTTGGAACGAGTCCTCATCATCAATGGAGATGGAGAGCTCGCCTACGATGGTCCGCTCCACGACCGTTTAATAACATACGCCCGGGAAATTCACGAGATGGGCATCCAGCTGCCTTACGCAACGAGAACAGCTCTGGAACGGGGATGGACGCCTCCTTATCCGCTTCACATCGAAGAAATGCCGCCGCCCGCCTCTTTACAGGAGAATCCTCGTCCCGCCGAACATAAGAATGAGGAGTTGTTGAAAGTAGAGAATGTGCATTGGAAATCAATCTTGCGAAACATCAACGTCACTTTTCATGAGGGAGAATGGGTGGCGATCGTTGGCGAGAACGGAAGTGGAAAATCTTCCTTATCGAGAATCCTTGCGGGCATCCAGTCTCCGAGCATGGGAACGGTTTCTCTGGGCGGCCGCTCGTTAAAGAAATGGAAAGAGAATGACCTTCGTCAAGAAGTTGGATATGTTTTCCAGAACCCGGAACACCAGTTCATTGCAGATGCGGTCTATGATGAAGTCGCCTTCAGTCTGCAGCATGCCGGGATGAAGGAAGCGGAATGGACCAGGATCGTCGAAGAAATATTGAAGTTCTGCCGGCTGGACGGGCTGGAGGATCAGCACCCCTTCCTTCTCAGCCAGGGGCAGAAACGACGCTTGAGTGTCGCGACAATGATCATCGAGGACCAGCGGCTGCTTTTCCTTGATGAACCGACGTTCGGGCAGGATGAAAAGTCAACCTCGGATTTGATGTCGCTCTTGAAAGAAAACAATGAAAACGGGACGACGATCGTCATGATTACGCATGATATGGAGCTCGTGGACAAATACGCGACAAGGGTGCTTGTCATGAACGAAGGCGAACTCACCTTTGATGATCGGCCGGAAAGGCTCTGGTCCCGTTCAGATTTGGCCGACCATCACCTGGAGCTGCCTCCAAGAGAGCAATGGAAGCGATCCGTTTTGAAGCGAAAGGAGCCTGCGTATGTTTCTTCATAACGTAAATCCGACGGTCAAAGCGCTGACGATCATCGGTACTGTCTTCCTCCTCGCCTTCGTTTTCGATCCTGTTACGCCTTTGCTCTACATCGTGTGGACCGTGATCGTCACCTTCCTGTTCGGGACGTTCAAGAAAAGATACTACCTGTATTATTTCATTCCGTTCACCTTGTTCGCTTTCGGAATGTTTTGGACTACAATCGTGTTTTCGGACACCGCTTCTGGGACTACCGGAACCGTCTCATTCCTCGGGATGGAGTTCCCAACGGAAGACATCCGGACGGCGGCTGCTCTAGGTCTCAGGGTCCTTGCGTTCGCCAGTTTGTCACTGCTGTTTTTGTTCACGACGAATATGGTCCATTTCATCTTGAGTCTGATCCAACAGTTGAAACTGCCACCGAAAATCGCTTACGGCGTGCTGGCTGGGTATCAATTTTTACCTATGTTGAAGACGGAATTCCAACAAATCCGTGCGGCGCACCGAATACGCGGTCTCAACCGACCTGATTCTATGAAGGAAAAACTCCTTCAGTACCAGCGGTTCGCGATTCCCCTCCTTGCCGGTGCGATACGGAAAGCGGAGCGGACAGCAATCGCAATGGAATCGAAGGGATTCACGGGTGCGAAGGAACGCACGTTTTACCGACCGATGAAAGTGCAGAGGAAGGACTGGCTATTTCCTGTGATGATGTTCGGAATGCTAGGTGCGACGATTGCGCTCTCTCTCTACTTCGGATACTTTTCCTGGTATGATGGGGAGCTTTAACACGAGACAGCCCCCGGTTTTTCAGCCGGGGGCTGTTTGCCATTGCCCTATTCTTCTCCCTCCAGGGTTATGCGAATATCTTCGAAGTTACTAAATTTTATACTCGTTAATTGATCGTCTTCATTCGTTTGTGCATTCCCTTTTACATTCATCGTTTTACTTTCTTCACTACTGTTATCCGTATAGGATACGTCCACTGTGAAGTTGTAATAGTTTTCTTTTTCCTCCATTTCTATGTTGTCGACTTCCAACTTATAATCGGGGTACGCCATGCGGAGGAAAGTCATTGCCTGGTTAGTGTTTACTACATAGTCCTCAAAAAAGCGTTCACTCATATAGGGTTTGAAATGTTTCACGTTGTAATCACTCAACGCCTCTGCTAACTTTTCAGTATCTCCATCATACCCGTTGATGATCTTTTCCTGGTCCTCGCTGGGCCCAGTAAAGGTATGCTGCAGAACCGTCCGAATGTTTTCCTCGCTTCCGCTTTCTTCTGCCTCGGTTCCTGCGTCCTCTGAATTGGTGCAGCCGACAGATAATAGAAGGATTCCTAACAAGAATAATGGCTTTAGATATTTTTTGATGATTCCCATAAACTACCCCTCCGTTTTTTTCTTCTTACTCATTTCATACGAATAGCAAGCGATTCCGTTTCAAAATATTAGCCATTCCATTCAATGAATTAAGAAAAGGCAGAAGAGGACTCCCTCTGCTGCCTTCTCTCCTTATGAACCACTCGCCTCAAGGACGATTTCCTCAGGTGATTTCCTGCGTCGGATCGCCATTCTGGAAAAATGGATCCCAGCGAACACAAGGCCCACATAAAGCACAGCCATGCCGTACCCTCCGATGACATTGCCGATGATGATCCCTAGAGCTCCGAGTATTTTTCCGAACTGAAAGACCAAACCGTTGAAGGCCATATAGGCTCCCCGCCGTGTATCATCGACGATATCAGCAAGGATGGACTGCCTCGTCGGTACATACAGCAGTTCACCGATGGAAAGGACGATGACAGCGATGAAAAGGCCTGGAATGTGATTGCTGAAAGCAAGAAACGCGTAACCCAGTCCGAACAAGGCGAAGCCGGCATACATGATCGGCTCTTCTTTTTTCCCTTTGACCCATTTCGAGAATAGAGAAGTGAACAGGACGATGAACAATGTGTTTGCGACCGTCAACAGACTCAGCAGCCGGATGCCGTCCAATTCAAATGAAAACAGACCGAAAAATTCCATCATGTTTGAGGCGATGTCCTGTTCAAGACGGACGGAAATGAAATTGTTGCGCTGAAATTCGATGCCTAAGATTGAGATCCCACCGATCGTGAACGCGAGGAATGGGATGTCTTTCATGACCAGGCTGTAATTTTTCAATACCGGTTTCAGTCCATACCCTTCCCTCACCTTCTCTTCGTTCACGACATATGTATCGGTGATTTTCGTACTCGTCATCCAGAGCGTCAACAAACTGATGCCTAAGAGGACGGCGATCAATTCGAAAAGGTTCCTTTCGAAAAACCAGCCGCCGATCATGAGTCCGATCATCATCGACATGTTGATCGCCCAGTAGTTGATCGCATACATGAATGCCCGTGAATCTTTCGTACTGACATCGATGAGCATCGCCTCGGCAGCTGGGTTCACAAGTCCCCCGGCTATTCCGATGAGCAGCAGCATGAAAAACGTCACCCACGCGGATTGGAACCACGGGGAATTTGCGAGGAACATGCCGATGAAAGCTACGAGCTTCAGGATCTCCCCTGTCACCATCAAACGTTTCCTACCGATGATATCCACCAAGTACCCGCCATACAGCCCCGTCAGGAACTGGGCCGCGACTTGGATCAACAGCAGAACGCCTGCGACCGTCGCATTGATTTCTTTTGTAAAATAGATGGCCATGAATGGAAACACAGCCGCCCCTACGACCCGGCTCAGAAATGATGTATAAATGCGGATCCGGATGTTGGGATGCAATTCTTTGAACATAGGACCTCCCCCTTCGCTCCCTCTATTATGGGGTTTCCAAAAAGGGGTAAAAAGGGTACAATTTAGAAAAATCTGTCCCCTTTTAGGAGGTGCATCGATGCTCGACGAACGCTATTTCTCACTGAGGGCCCATTTGTATGAACGGGAAGAGGCCCAAACGATCGCGTTCAAGCTACAGGAGCTTGAGACCATTTGGTACTGCTCTCAAAAAAACGCGAAAAGAATTTTGAAAGAACTAGAAGCGAATGGAAGGCTGACGTACATTCCCGGCAAAGGGCGCGGGAAACCGTCCACCCTCCTTTTTCCGAAACCGTTCCAAAAGGAAGTGGAAGATTTCGTCACTGCCTGCGTGGAGCGTGACGAGCTGGATGAAGCGGCCCACCTCCTGCGCCTGCCGATTCCGAAGTCCTGGATTGCGAAAGCGTCTTATGATATCCGCAAAATGTTCAGCTACCGGGAGCAAAGCAGCCCGAAAGACGTGCTCCATGCTTTCATTGCACGGTCGCTGACGACACTTGATCCATTGGAAGTTTCCATCACATTCGAAGCCCATATGATCGAACAGCTCGGCGATCCTCTGCTCAAATATGATGCTGAACGAGATGAAGTACTCCCCCATATCGCCCATCATGTGGACGTGGACGACTCGGCCCGCACGTGGACCTTCCATTTGCGGAAAGGGGTGCGGTTTCATAATGACGAAGAGCTGACGAGTGAGGATGTCCACTCCACATTATCGAGAGCGATGAACACGGAAGCATCTACATCATGGCTGACAGAGGGCATTCGGAGCATCGAATGTCCAAGCCGTTATAAAGTCATCATTCATCTGGACGAACCGAATCCTTTTTTCCCAAGATACATGGCGGCATCGAACTTGTGCATCCTGCCTGCAGGAACGCCCTTCGATGAACACGAATGGATCGGGACAGGGCCTTTTTACTTGAAGGAGCTTACGGAGCACAAACTCGTCCTCGCCGCATTCGATGGGTATTTCAAAGAACGCCCGTTACTCGATGAGGTCCAATTTTTCAAAGTTTCTCAGGAAGCTGCAAGTATCATTAATTTCACGGTGGAAGACGGCGAAGATGTGAACCCTGCCCAAAAACATGAAGTCGAGACCGGCTTCCGCTTCCTGACGTTCAATTTTCATAAAGACAACATCGTACAGGATCCTCATTTCCGGGAAGCCATCTATCACATTCTGGATATCCAAGAGATGGCGGACTCTTTTGGCTGGCATTCCTTCGGTGATCCTAATGATTTGCCAGGCGACAATCAATATGTGGAGGCCAGCAGCTTCGTACCAAAACGATCGGCCCACTTGGATAAAAAGAACGCGTGGATTCCAGAGCTGTTGAGAAAATCCGGCTATGAGGGGGAACCGTTGAAACTGTTTCATCTTGAATTCCCAAATGCCGTGAAAGAAGCAGAGTGGCTCGAGAAAACAGGAGCGGACTATGGCATCCAATTCGAACGTCACCCCTTCAACTTTTCCAATTTCTATACAGATGAGATGGACAAGGACGTGGATTTGATTTTCATGGGGGAAGTGTCGTCACTGGACCCCCACCTTTCTTTTTTAGGAGCTTTTTATAATAAGAATTTATTTTTCCGGCGCTTCTTCCCGGATTGGGGATTGCAGTGGATCCATGACAAACTCGAGGTTTTCAAAAGACAGGATACGGCTGAAGAACGTGAGAAGGTCATGGATGAGATTGAAACGTACATACGAAAGCAGAATTTGTTGATTTTCCAATACCATCCCGTGAAAGTACGCACGTTCCACCCGATGATCCAGGACGTCAGATTTCAGTCGTTCGGTCACTTCGACTTTTCAAAAATATGGATTCCACGATAAGCGAAAGCCCATCCTTCATTGTGAGAGATGGGCTTTCGCAGTATGTAAATCTTTAAACTTCCGCCTTCATTGCTTTATCCAAGTCGACCCAGATGACGGCTCCAAGCGGATGAGTATAGGGGATCGGTTCTTCATAAAAGAACGGATTCCGGAGCAACCATGCATAGGTACGTTTGTAGGGCAGCTGCTGACAGTTTTCTTCCGGGATGCCGTGCAGGCTTGTGCTCTTCTCATACTCTGGTTTCGTCAATGGTTGGCTGTCTACGATTTCCACCGTTCCGAAAACATGACCGGTCCCACTTTTGATCAACCCGATCGTTCCTCGGTGCTTCGTGTTCGTACCACGGATTTCCCATGTCTTTTCTCCGCTCAGGATCAGGTCGATCCACGGCTCTTTCACTAACAAACCTTTCAAAAGTCATTCCCCCTATTTTTTCACGAACGCCCCGATAGATTCGACGACTCTTTTCATGACCTCGATAGAGCTTGCCGTATCCCCCCCAGATACGTCCAAAGAGTGATTCGCATTTTTCAGGACTTCCATTCGGATGTTCGTCCGGCTCTCCAAAACTTCCACGACACTTTTGATATAGTGATGATCCTCATCTCCTACAAAAATCAACACCTCTGCGTTTGTATGGATGAGAGGTTCTTTGTAGAAGTCATACTTGAATAAAGGAGTCAGAAGGACAAACCTTGCTTCAGGGGATTCATGGATCAGCCCTTCTGCTATAGGAAGTGTCCCGATCGATTTCCCAAGGAAAGTCAGATGGCCATAATCCCTCTGCTTGAATACATCTTTTATGACCGAAGAGACATCCCGTTCCATCCGTTTGGCTATAACCTCCCATGGTTGTTCAAAAAAGGAGGAGTCATAATCATAATGCACATGCACAATATCCCACGTATCCTCCATCAATTTCATCGTCGTATAATAGAAAATCGGGTGATCGTAGCTGTATCCTCTTCCCGAAAACATGAAACAAACGCGATCGGATCTATTTTGGATATAGGTATAAGCGATTCTACCTTCCGCTCCATCGACGACTTTCTGTTGTACTTCCATCGCCCCACCCCCTTCCGGATGATCTCAAAACTCCATCCAGTACCTTTTGACGACATTCCCATCTTCTTCGATAAAATCTTCATCTTCCATGCCACCATTATTCAGGATGGTCTTCATCGATCCAGTGTTGATTTCATCACAGACGACGAGAGCACTCGGAATGCCCAGCTCCTTGGACTTTTCTAAGGACAAACGTAACAATTCCGTCGCATAGCCTTTCCTCCGTTCAGAAGGGCGGATGCCGTAGCCGATGTGACCGCCGGCATTTCGCAGCGGTTCCGTCAGGGCATGGCGGATATTCACGGCCCCGATGATCTTGTGCTCCCCATCTACGAGCCAGTAGGTCGAGGCCGGTACAAACCCTTCAGGCAGATCGATCCCCTTGGCGTCATTAAGTAAGCCCTGGACCATAGTTTGAAAGTTTGCGGGATCTTTTTCTATCACCCATGGAATCATCGTTTCCCCGCTATCTTTCCACTCATTATAAAAACTAAGGTAGGATTCTTTTAGTCCTATTTTCAAAGCCATTTTAAAAGCCTCTCATCACTTCTTTTCTTTTTTCACATCGCTGACACTCTATGATTTCCCCAGGTCCATCCTCATTCCACCGGGCGCGTTCATATGTATGGAGACCCAGTCGGCACCTTAAGCTGGTCTCGTTCTTCTCTAAGAGAGCATTCACCATGACGATCAGAACCCCTGGTACCATAAGGAAAAGGATGAGAGGTGTATTCTGAACGCCAGAGAGAATGAGCACAGGTCCGGTTACAACGAGAAGCGAGCCTAGGACATGCCACTTCCGCAATCCAATCAAATCTCCTTTTTCAATAAAAGTTCATCAACGATCGGTATGCCATGATCACCGATCGTCGGGATCTCCGGTTTCATTTCTCGTGCTCGCTGAACAGCATCGTGAAAGATTTCCCGGATACGAAATCCGCGTTTTTGATAGAAAGCAAGGGCTCTTATATTGTCGTTCGTCGTAATGACACACAATGAATGACATCCCAGCCGCTTTGCTTCACCTTCTACAGCCTGGATGAGCGACGTTCCGATGCCTTTGTTTTCTATCAAACTGTCGAGGGAGATGATTTCACACGCCCTCTCCTTTTTCACATAGGTGACCACCCCTGTATTCTCTTCATCTTCCAAAGCTGCAAATCCTTCCAGCTCCGTGCATTCATAAACACCGCTTGAGATGACCATCTTTGTTCCACCCCAGTGGGTATGAAAAAAATCCACCTTGTCTTCGGTGGACATGTGCTTCAAGTCTATGATTCTCATTTCTTTTCTCCTTGTATCAATTGTGAACAGCACCTCGGATATCAGGATAACGATGTCACTGCGGCAAACGATCAAATGCTTTCAATTTCTGATAGCGGTCCACAGCCAAAATTCCCTGCCACTGCCTTTTGCTGACGGCGAAAGCTTCGGAGCCATCTCCCCAGTCCCACGTAAGGTCCCAGACCCCATCCTCATTCATCGTTTCCAAATAAAAATCCAAGTTTTCCTTTAGCAGTCGCGGGTGCTTTTCAGCAAGGATATATTTAGGCGAATGGATGAGATCGAGTGGCAGCGGTTTGTAGCTGCTGCCCCAATTCTGCGGATCTTTCTCTATGCACCTCTCAGCAAGAAGCACCGTTTTGGCATTCACTTCTTCAAATGTAAAAGGGGTATGGGAAGCGACTTTGTCCTTATGTCGGAACAGCACATTCATCAACCGTTGAAAACAGTTGACTTCATGAAAATCCATCAAATCGATGGCCATCAAATGTGCGACGGCTTTTTCTACACTCGCCCAACCCGTTTTCGCGGCTTCACTGTCTTCATACGACCAGTGGATGAGGAAGCCGGCGAGTTCAGCGCCAGGGTTGAACATCCAGTTTTGCTGAACACCCTCTTTCCAATGCCACCACGGGGCGTGAGGGTGATTGTTGTGTTCAGGAAGTACTGATGGCCACATCCCTGTCTCTTCATCGTACGTTTCAAGCAGGTATGAAATCATATCAAGGATGACGCGTTCTTTAGAAGCGACATCCAATTCGAACAAGTACTGTCCGGCGGACCATGTCGCCATCGGAGAAGATTCAGGGAGCCAAAAATCCGGTTCAATGCCATGCCCGAAACCACCATCATCATTTTGGAAGGCACGTATGTAATGGATGACCTCACTCTTCAAACCGCCCTCCATCAAGGCATGCCAGCGTGCCGCTTCCAGTGGTCGTGCGTTCCTTTTGATCCACTTGCTTGTAAGTGACATCGTCTCTTTTTCCATCCCCATCACACACCCCTCTAAAATGTTTTCCCTCCATTGACACTGATGTTCTGACCTGTAATGAATGAAGCATCATCGCTGCTTAGAAACCGTACTGCATTCGCGATATCCTGGGGCTCGCCCATTCTTTTCAAAGGGACATCATTTAAATAAGAAGCTTTTGTCTCATCTGTTACATCTCCATGCCGTTCCACCGGTGTAAAACCAGGATGGACAGCATTTACAGTGATTCCATGCTCTCCGAGTTCACTGGCCCATGAACGCGTCATGCCGACGACCGCAGATTTCGCCGTTACATAATTGGAAAAATGCGCATTGCCGAGCTCGACGACTTCACTTCCGATGTTGATGATCCTTCCCCATTTCTCCTCCTTCATCGAGGCCATTACGGCTTTTGTCAGCAACAGCGGGGCCTTTGTCGTAAATAACAGTTGATCGAGATAATCGTCCCAAGTCACTTCCTCAAGAGAATATTCGGGTTGAGGACCTGTGGCGTTGTTTACGACGATATTAACGGGACGGCCCGCTTGTTGTTCGGCTTCTGCCACGAGACGGTGCACTTCTTCCTCTTTCGTCACATCGGCCTGAATAGCGAAAGCCTGTCCTCCATTTTCACGGATATGATGAACGACCTCATCGGCCGACTCCTGATCACGATAATAGTTTATGATCACGGTCACACCAGAGGCCGCCAGATTTTGGGCGATTCCCTTTCCAAGCCCCTTGGAGCCTCCTGTAACTAAAGCCACTTTCTCTTTCATAGAAATTGTTTCTCCTCCTCTTATTCTCCCATGGCCAAATGATAACGTTTCGTTTTGCCGTCATATTCTGCAATCAAAATCGCTGGGATTTCTTTGGATTCATATAGGATGGTTCCAACGGGTAGATCGCTCGCCATCCCTTTTTCCACTTCTGCTACCTTTGCACCTTTAGTCAGGCTCTTCTCATAGACCCACTCCGCTCCATGGGTGTAGACATCTCCGTTCTCCAATTCCACATATTCAGCGTCAGGATTCATGGTGAGGACCTGCCTAAGATTCAAAAGTCCCCCTTCACCTGCACCAGGGGAACAGGCTGAAAGGAGGGATATAACAGGAAGCATCATTTTAAAAATGCCTTTCATTCTGTGTCTTCCCTTTTTCTAATACAATGAATCAGGGTGAAGCCGAAAATGAAGCCGAAAAGGATGGGGCCGTTGATCGCATGCATCGCAAAAAATCTGGTTACCGGATTGAGCGGAAAGTTTGTGAAATACAACCAGTGTGATACGGCTACGAACAGGCTCGGTACACCGATACCGATGAACTCCGGCCACATGAAACCTTTCAATTTATGCGCTCTATATCTGCGCCATAAAAAAGGAAGAGCGAATAACATCCCAAACACCACCGGGAAGATCAGATCGAAAATGATGAGAGGCACGACCTTGAATTCCATCTCCGCCTGATCCACAAGCCCTCCACGAATACTCAACATTCCCATCATCGCGGCGATGAGAAATACAGCAAATCCCAGATGAAACAAAAGTCTTTTCATGACAACACCTCAACTATATGTATGACCTTTATTCAAGGACTGTGATTTCCTTCGCTGTCACTTTCCTGCTTTCTGGATCTTCATTGATATCTGTATTTTCACTGAGCTTCACTCGAATTTTGAGGAGCTCTTCCTCTCTCGCTTGTTCTCTGAATGTATCCATATCCATGTCCTCTCCATCGTGTGTATGGACCGGGGTATTATGCGGAACGAGAACGAGGCAAGGCCATCCTTCTTCTGTCCCATCATCCATCTCTCCATTTTTCACTGCCGAAGAGCACTCGACTTCAAGACCGCCGACTTTCACTTCTGTCACATGACCTTCGAAAGCATTGACGTCTTTCCCTGCTACACTGCAACCTACGACTAAGAGTAAAAGAACGACAAGTAATTTCTTCACGATGTCTCACCTTTCTGCGAATTCGAGCACACTAAGACAGCGCTCTCCATTGTATTATTAATAAAAGCGTACCATGTCTGGAAGAATTTGAAAATACTGGCATGGGTTTATAGTCATATTTTGTAAATATTTATAGGATATAAGATTTATTTTTGAAGTTAATGATAAAAGTTTAAAAGTCACCGATAAAATAGCAAAAGCGACTGATAAAAGTGCGAAAGTCGCTGATAAAATCCCCAAACTCACTGATAAAAGCTCAAAAGCCGTTGATAAATCCTTTCACCTGTCCACTTCTTCAACACCTGCAAATCTTGATCACGGATCCGAAGATCTATTCTTCGCCCTCATAGGCTCTAGACCAGTGATGGGGCTGAACTTCAGCAAGTGTTTTAAACATGAGTCCTTCACCATCGTGTGTGACAGCGACTTTCACATCATCTCCCCAGTAAAACAACTGTTCCTGACAAACCCCGCAAGGCGATAACACTTTGAAAGAAGAACTTTCATCATCACGAGCAATGCACAGGGAATGAGTAACCTTCAAGTTCCGTTTGTGAGCTTCAAGGATCGCCCCTGTTTCCATGCAGAGATTCACAGCATCATTGATCACATCTGGAGCGACACTTGTAAGGATGGTTCCGTCCTCAATCCTCACCGCTGCAGCCCCTCCCCAGACACTAGGATATCTAGACTCAATCAGGGCTTTTGCTTCCTCATACAACTCTCTTTCTATGTTCATCCTGGATCCCTCTTTCCTATTTCCAATCTATCTTTGTATACGATTGAAAATAGCAAAGGTTTCATACTCAACCGTACAATAATTATAATTATCTTAAAATTTGGTTAATTTATAGTAAAAGTCCGTTTTAAATTATTCGTGAACCTTATAATAAAAGCGTTCAATAAATATACAGTCACAGACCACAAGCTTACGGATTATCTTGAAGAAGTACCATCAGGAAAGGAGGAGCAGCTATGTCTGAGTTGAGGCTTGGGAATCGTGTCCCGGATTTTATTTTGCCCTCCGTCACAGGAGAACAGTTTTTATTAGAGTCTCATAAGGAAAACAATGAAGATTGCTGGCACTTGATCGTCTTCTTCCGAGGATCATGGTCAAAAGAGTGCGTACGCGCGTTGAAACAAATCGAGGACCATCTCGTTGAATTTTCTAAAGAGAATGTCACAATGATAGCGATTGCAGCAGAAAACACGCGGGAATTGAAGAGGATGGTGGAGAACGAGAAGCTGAGCTTTCCCATCTTAGCTGATGAATTTCTCTCCATTATTGAAGCATTCGGGGTTTTCACTGAACATAGACCTGGTAACAAGGAAGCTATCAGCGTCTTCGGTGAGCCTGCCTATTTCCTCATCAATCACTCGGGAGAGTTGCTTTATCAACAAAAACAGACCGGGCCATTCGGCAGGGCTTGTGCTGGGGATTTGTTGAGGACGGTTCGTTATCTTAAAAGTCAGGAACAAAAAAAGGGCAGCGCATCCTAGCGCTCCCCTCATTCCAGAAGCATGCAGCTATAGCCGCATGCTTTTTTTAAATTATAAGTTTTCACCATGCTTAAGGCCTGCGATATATTCCCGCAGGTCATCCCGTCTCACCCGCCAGTGGCGCCCGATCTTAAATCCAGGGATCCGGCCTTCTTGTACTAATTTATACGTTGTCACTTCACTGATCTGTAAATAGTCTGCGACTTGCGCAATTGTCATGATTTCACGTTCTTGATCCATGCAAAAGAGACCTACCTTTAATTTCAAGTATAGATACAGTTTAAACCTTCTCCATCGATATCTCAATGCTATTTCACATTTTATATGGTTTTTCTTCTACTCTTCCGCTCCCCTCACAAGTTTTACATTTTCTATCAAACGTCAAACCTAAAATCGTATACCTAATTGAACCTTTTCCCTCACACCTGTTACAAAGCACGTAGATGGCCACCGAATCAGCTCCCGCGTATTCACCTTCAATAATTTGTTATAGTCTATTATACTATATTATAATTGATTATAGTAATTATGTGTAGAAGATGGAGGTTGGCTATGGTTACAGAACACCCGGATTACGAACAAGAAAAAGAAAGGTTGACCTATACAAAACATTACATGGAAGAAATCCTTACCGCTGCCGAAGGGAAGCATGAGGATTTCAAGGGCAACATCAAAGAGGCGTTCGAAAATCTTGATTACTTAGACAGCAGTTTGAGTTACATCAATATCCTTGTGAACGCTAAATTCATCGAAATGAACACCGCAGATATCGAACACTTGAAAAGAGTCGAGAGTAAACCTTATTTCGCACGGATTGACTTTAAAAATAAGGAAAGCGGAGAACACGATTCCTATTATATCGGGAAAGTCTCCCTGTTCCGTAAAGATACCCAGGAATCGTTGATTGTCGATTGGCGTTCGCCTGTCGCCAATCTCTACTATGATGGAAGACTTGGTGAAGTAGAATACGAAACAGAAGACGGAGAAGTCGCGGGGAATTTAACACTTAAGAGGCAGTATGTCATTGAAGAAGGAAAACTGGAAGAAATCCGCGACATCGATATTACGACGCGTGATGAGCTGCTGCAGGATTCGCTTTCGGGTACGGCGGACAACCGATTGAATGAAATCGTTTCTACCATTCAGGCAGAACAAAATGAAGTGATTCGTTCAGATCTCTCAAAGCCAGTCATCGTCCAGGGAGTGGCCGGTAGTGGGAAAACGACGATCGCCCTTCACCGAATATCGATGTTCATCTATACGTTTGCCGAGAATACCTCGCCTGAAGAGATGATGATTCTAGCTCCGAACGACCTGTTCATTGATTATATATCACAAGCTTTGCCGGACCTTGGTGTCGATCAGATTAAACAGACGACGTTCACCGAATATGTAAGAAAAAGCATCGGAAAAAAAGTGAAAATCGTTCACCCTGATCAAAAATTCCTGCAGATTCTGGAGCATGAAACTGAAGAGGAACTCTTAGAATGGGCTTCCCATTTCAAAGGGACCTTTTCATTCAAAACGTTGATTGACCGCTACCTGGCTGATGTGGAGAAAACCTACAGGGTCAACGATGATTTTAAAGTAGAAGGATTCACCATTTATAAAGCGAAAAATGTGAACCGCTTATTCTTTGAAGACTACCATTACCTCCCTTTGGAAAATCGTGTGAAAAAAGTAAAAAACGTCCTTCAAGCCAACTTCAAAAAGAAAAAGAAGGAAATGATTAAAGTCATTGAACAGAAGTTTGAAGATCGTTTTGATCAATTGTATTATTCTATGAAACAAACGGAGGAAAGACGGAAAAGAGTCGTCCACCTTAATGATCAAAAGGAGAAAAAAATAGACCGGATCAAGAAAACGACGAACAAAGTCGTGACGGAATATATGAAACAATATCCGAAGGTCGACGTTTTCCAGGCGTATCATGAATTAATGTCGGAGAAAGATCAACTTCTCCACTATTCGAATGGGGAGTTGACGAAACAACAAGCTGCTTATTTGGCAGAAACGTTTCAAGAGCGCAGGAAAAAGAATCAATACGAACTGGAAGACCTTGCCCCCCTTCTCTACATCCACACACAGCTCAAAGGGATGAAGAAAAAATGGCAGGCGAAAAATGTAGTCATTGATGAGGCTCAAGATTACAGCGTCTTCCAGTTTTATGCTTTGAAACAAGCGGCCGGAACCGATTTATTCACACTTCTTGGCGACTTGTCTCAAGGCATACATGCCTACCGCGGTATTGAGAGCTGGCAGGAAGTCATGGATGAGGTCTTTCCAAAAGCTTCTTACCGGACACTGAAAAAAAGTTACCGGACGACCGTTGAAGTAATGAACCTTGCCAATGATCTTCTCGGTGTACATCTTCCTCATTTGGACTCAGCTGAACCCGTGGTGAGGCACGGCAGCAAGCCTAAGTTCCTTCCCTTACAAAAGGAAGCGGACGCCCCTGCCCTGATCACAAGCGAAATCCAGTCCATCATGGAAAAAGGAATGAAAAGCATCGCACTTTTGACAAAAACCATGAAAGAAGCAAAAGAATTAGCTGAATTAATGAAGGCCACTTCTTATGAATGTCAATTGCTTGAAGAAACCCAACAACTGACACAAGGCAAGATAGCGATCGTACCTTCTTACCTTGCGAAAGGCTTGGAGTTTGATGCTGTCATTCTAGTGAACGCAAAGGACCATTATACGGATCATGAGATCGATATCAAATTGCTTTATGTAGCAATGACCCGTCCTCTCCATTATCTCAGCATGATTGGTCCAAGTGAGGATTCATTCCAATTAAATCCATTGAATCGTACGTTATTTCAAACAGAACAAGGATAAGGAGTGTGTGGTTATGGATTTGCAAGTCGGGGATCTCGCCCCCAACTTTTACCTTCCTTCTGTACAGGGGGATAACTTTTTATTTGAAAATCAATTGGAGAAATACAAGGGCAGCTGGCACCTCATCGTCTTTTTCAGAGGCTCCTGGTCGGCTTCCTGTATTGAACAATTGACCGCTTACGAACAAGTAAAGGAACAATGGGCGAAGGAAAACCTACGTATCATTGCTATATCGTCAGACAACCTTGACGACCTAAAACGGATGGCTCATGAAGAACCTTTCACCTTCCCCATCCTTTCTGATGAATTCTTTTCAGTCATAGATGCTTTCGGGGTGTACAAACAGACACGGACCGTTAAAGAAGAACTTTCCGTCCCTCATAATGAACCGGCCCATTATTTGATCAATGAAGAAGGTAAAATCGTATATATCCAGAAACAATCGGCCCCTTTCGGGAGACCTCTTCCCCGTGATCTCCGTCGAACGGTCGGCTATTTAAAAAAAGCAAAAACGAATTCGACGAGCCAGAACTAAAGGACGCCCATTAAGGAGCGTCCTTTCGTTTATTTTACAATCATCACCGGACAATTCGCACGCTTGGCTACTTTATGACTTACACTGCCAAGTACCATTTCCTGCAGTCCATTCAGCCCCCTGCTTCCGATGACCACCACGTCATAGGCTTTTTCGTTGGCGTAGGCCACGATTTTAGGTCCGGGATCTCCTTTGATCACTTCCACTTCATAAGTAACTCCTGCTTCTTCCAGTACTTTTTCTGTTGATTGAATCCTTGTTTTTCTTTTTTCAAGGAGCACGGAGCGGCTTTCTTCATGTAACACATCGGACTTCGATGTGGTTCCATCGATGCAATAAACGACTGTGATTTTTGAATCTGGTTGTAATTCCGCCAAGTTCGCGGCATGCGTGGCTGCATGAGCTGCATGTGCCGAACCGTCCGAAGCAAGCAAAATACGATCAAACATTAGCAAAAACCCCTTCACGTCGTGAATTTGTAAATCTTTTATTAATGTAAACGCTTAACACTTGAAAACCCATTGCATTTGAATCGGTAATCTTATAATCTATTATAGTCAGTTATAAAAGATTATTAAATCACTAATGCAGAAAAATATGTGACAAAAAAGTACAAAGTTTCTGACCACTGCGAGACTCGGTGGTCTTAAATAATGGCACAGATCGATTAGGAACATGTTGTGCAGCCTCGTCCAGGGTTACAACCTTCCTATCATCACGATTCAAATGCTGTAAAAATTCTAAAAGAAAGAGGGTATTTATGGACACATTATCTATTAAACAAAACTGGTTCGGCAACCTGAGAGGAGATATTTTATCAGGAATCGTCGTCGCTTTAGCACTGATTCCAGAGGCGATTGCTTTCTCGATCATTGCAGGTGTCGATCCAATGGTCGGATTGTATGCTTCCTTCTGTATTTCTGTTGTTATCGCTTTTGTCGGCGGCAGACCCGGCATGATTTCAGGTGCCACAGGCGCCATGGCTTTATTGATGATTACACTTGTTGCCGAGCACGGCATTGAATACTTGCTTGCGACAACGATATTGACGGGTGTCTTACAGATCTTATTCGGAGTATTCAAGTTAGCTAGATTCATGAAATTCATTCCGAGATCTGTCATGGTCGGTTTCGTCAACGCATTAGGTATTTTGATTTTCACATCTCAATTGCAGCACTTTGAAAATGAACCATGGGTGATCTATGCGCTTGTCGGATTAACGTTAGCCATCATTTATCTATTTCCTTTAGTAACGAAGGCGGTCCCTTCTACTCTGGTGGCCATTGTCGTCGTTTCTGCAATTGCCATCACCATGAACATCGGAGTCCGTAACGTAGGAGATATGGGTGAACTCACTCAAACGCTCCCACTATTTGCACTTCCGAACATTCCGTTGAATTTGGAAACATTGATGATTATTTTCCCATATGCATTAGCTCTTACGATTGTCGGTCTGCTTGAATCCTTATTAACGGCTTCCATCGTGGATGATATGACAGATACGGACAGTGACAAAAACAGAGAAAGCCGTGGCCAGGGGATTGCGAACGTCGTGACAGGCTGCTTCGGTGGTATGGCTGGTTGTGCCATGATCGGTCAATCCGTCATCAACGTGAAATCCGGTGGTAACGGACGATTGTCCTCCCTTGTAGCAGGTGTCGTGTTAATGTTTATGATTATCGTGTTAGGCGGTGTCGTTGTCCAAATCCCAATGGCAGCTCTTGCCGGAGTTATGATTATGGTCTCCATCGGTACGTTCGACTGGAGTTCCGTGAAGAACATTCATAAAGTGCCATTGAGCGACGCAGCCGTCATGGTCGTGACCGTTCTTACCGTAGTTCTATCTCACAACCTTGCGTACGGAGTCCTCGCTGGTGTCGTGCTCAGCATGATTTTCTTTGCGGTTAAAATCTCCAAAGTTCGGGTACTTGGCTTATATGCCAATGAAGGTCGTAAGAAGATTTATTATGTTCAAGGACAACTGTTCTTTGCTTCTGTGACGGAATTTCAAGAAGGCATTGATTTTAAGGATGATGTCGATGAAGTCGTCATTGACTTGTCAGAATCCCACCTATGGGACGATTCTGCCATCGGGGCCCTTGATAACGTCGAAGCTAAATTTGAAGCGCAGGGCATTCATGTCCGTTTCATTGGCTTGAATGGAGAAAGTAACCGTTTGTTGAACCGCCTTGGCGGAGTTTCCAAACAATCGGGACACTAATCACTTGATGGATAAAGGAGTTTTTCAGTAATGTTCAACAAAATTCTACTCGCAACCGATGGCTCAGAACACTCTTATCGTGCCATTGACCAGGCCGTTAAAATGGTCGAACCCTATAAAGATCACGTGCACATCGATTTAATATATGCTGTCGACGGAGAGACGTCTAAAGAGGATGTATTGAAATACGGGGATTCCCACACGGCCACAGCCAAACGGAAAGAAAAATTCCTGGAAACTGTCGACAAAGTGAAAGAAAAAGGTGTCGCTTCTGATATCGTTATTCTTCATGGTGAACCGGCGGAAGTGATTACAGATTATGCAAACGAACAGGATTACGATTGTGTCGTCATCGGTAGTCGCGGGCGAAATAAATTACAAACGTTGATCCTTGGTAGTGTGAGCCACAAACTCGTGAAATATGTCCAAAAACCAGTCATTGTTGTAAAGTAAGTTCTCCCCAACGTGCAGCTTTTCAGGCTGCACGTTTTTTGCATGCTCCTTGAACGTTATGCAGACAATAAAATGCACATTCAAGGAAAGGAGCCTGAACATGTCGACTGCTCTAGTGAAAGAGGAATGGTTTGGAAATATTAAGGGAGATGTTTTATCAGGGGTCGTTGTTGCTTTAGCTCTCATACCGGAAGCGATCGCCTTTTCCATCATAGCGGGTGTAGACCCTATGGTCGGCCTCTATGCTTCTTTTTGTATATCTGTCGTCATTGCTTTTGTCGGTGGACGACCAGGAATGATATCCGGCGCTACCGGTGCGATGGCTCTACTTATGATCACGCTCGTCGCTGAGTATGGACTGCAGTATTTATTGGCTACTACCATCTTGACAGGTGTGCTGCAAATTCTTTTCGGTATCTTCCGGCTCGCGAGATTTATGAAATTCATCCCCCGGTCCGTGATGATAGGATTTGTTAACGCTCTGGGCATTCTTATCTTCACGTCTCAACTTGAACATTTTCATAACGAATCGTCGATGATCTATGTTTTGGTCGGACTGACACTTGCCATTATTTATTTGTTGCCACTGCTTACAAAAGTCGTTCCCTCGACGTTAGTGGCAATTATCGTTGTATCCGTCATCGCCATTACCATGAACATTGATGTCAGAAATGTCGGGGACATGGGGGAACTTACGAGAACCCTCCCCCTATTTGCCATCCCTGATATTCCTTTGAGTTTCGAAACGCTGACAATCATCTTCCCCTATGCCCTGGCATTGACGATTGTCGGACTATTAGAATCCCTCCTTACCGCTTCCATTGTGGATGATATGACAGATACCGATAGTGATAAGAACAAAGAGAGCCGCGGGCAGGGAATCGCAAACATCGCAACAGGCTTTTTTGGTGGAATGGCTGGATGTGCGATGATCGGCCAATCGGTCATTAACGTAAAATCAGGAGGATCGAAACGCCTATCTTCCCTTGTCGCCGGCGTCGTTCTCATGTTTTTAATCATCGTTTTAGGCGGAGTCGTCGTTCAGATTCCTATGGCTGCCTTAGCAGGAGTGATGATTATGGTCTCCATCGGTACCTTCAATTGGCATTCGGTATGGAACATACACAAGGTTCCATTCACAGATGCTGCCATCATGGTTGTTACCGTTCTAACCGTCGTCATCAGCCATAACCTCGCGTACGGAGTATTAACCGGCGTTCTTTTGAGCATGATTGTATTTGCCGTCAAAATATCGAAAGTCCGGGTACTCGGACAATATATGGATGAAGGAACAAGAAAAATATATTTCATTCAAGGTCAGCTCTTCTTCGCTTCGGTAACTGAATTTCTGGAGGGCATCAACTTTTCTGATGACCTGGAAGAAGTGATCATCGATTTAACGGAATCTCATTTATGGGACGATTCAGCGATTGGAGCTCTCGATCACATCGAAGTTAAATTCAAATCCAAAGGAACAAAGGTGAAATTTATCGGCTTAAACGGCGAGAGCAACCGTCTTCTCAAGCGGCTGGGTGGTATTACGAAAGATTCTGGACATTAAAGATTCAAGGAGTGAACGTCATGTTTAAAAAAATCTTATTAGCAACCGATGGCTCCGAGCATTCTTCCCGCGCGATCGATCAAGCATTGAAAATGACGGGGCCATATAAAGACCAACTGACTCTTGACTTAATTTATGTTGTCGATGGGAGCTCATCAAAAGAAGACGTACTGAAATATGGAGATCCTCATACAGCGACGATCAAAAGAAAAGAGAAGTTCTTTGATACCCTTACTTATATCGAAGGAAAAGGGGTCAACACAGATGTCATCATCCTTCATGGTGAACCAGCAAAAGAAATTACAGAGTATGCCAATGAAAACGACTATGACTGTGTCGTCATCGGGAGCCGTGGACGCAATAAATTCCAAACCTTCATCTTAGGCAGTGTCAGCCATAAAATTGTGAAGTATGTGCAGGTACCGGTGATGGTCGTTAAATAGATGAGTACGTTCGACCTATGGTATAATAAATAGAGAAAAATTCAGATAAAGCGGTGAATATCATATGTTAGAAGACACGGGCGAACGGGTCATACCGAAAAAAATGGACCCGATGAACAACATGCTCCTTGAGCACATCGCACGATATACTTTTTCAACGCCTTATGTCAATGGGCGTGTACTGGATATCGCGTGTGGTACGGGGTATGGAAGCCTAAAAGTAGCAAAAGAACGAAAAAAAGAGATCGATGAAATCATTGGCGTAGACATTTGTGAGGACACCTTACAATATGCGGTCCACAACTACTATCACCCTTTGCTCACTTTTAAACAAGGCGATGCGATGGATGCTTCCCTTCCCCAGGAAATCGGGACATTTGATACGATTCTCAGTTTTGAAACGATTGAGCATGTGAAGGATGATCGCTTGTTCGTTAAACGTATGTACGATTTATTGAAACCAGGCGGTACGCTTCTCCTTTCCACTCCATTCGGGGAAGGAAGGGATTACGCATCTGGGCAACCCTTCCATTATTTTCAATTGACACCGGAGGAATTCGAGGAATTGTTTGAAGGCTTTTCTGAAAAAGAAATCTATAATCAGCGCGGCGTCACCATTGAGCCTCCACGTGAAGGGGTCTATTATCCTTTGGGTGTCGCTGTATGTAAAAAGTAGGGACTCTCATTTAAGAGTCCCTACTTTTTTATGGTCCATATTCTTGTGTCGAAAACGCTGGCAACGGATCATGAAAATCAGACCAGTTCCTGTCCATCTCCTCCTCTGTCAACAAGCAACGATCCAGCGTTTGGATGATATCTTCACGGCCCATATCAATCCCAATGAACACCAGTTCCGTTTGGCGGTCGCCGTAGCGGGCATCCCATGTCCCCTTCAACTGCGGATCTTCTTCAAGCAGCCCTGCCCTCTCCTTTTCCGAGAAAGTGGCGATCCAATTCCCCGCTCCCTGGATCATCAAGGATGATCCAGCTTGTGAGAGGAGTCCAGCGTCATCGTGCCTTGTCGCCAGCCAGAAAAACCCTTTCGAACGGACGATGCCCGGAGGCCAGTTTTCCAACCAGTACATGAAACGTTCCGGGTGGAAAGGTCTTTTTCTACGATAGACGAAGGATCCGATCCCATATTCCTCTGTTTCCGGGACATGTTCATTGTTGAGTTCTTTGATCCAGCCTGCTCCCTGGCTCGCTTTCTCAAAGTCGAACAATGACGTGTCCAGCACCTCTTGCAGTAGAACCTCACTGAACGATGTTTCGATGATTTTTGCTTCAGGGTTCAGTTGCTGAAGGACAGCTTTCAGTTCTTTTCGATCGATTTCATCCACGAGGTCAATTTTATTCAATACCAATACATTGGCGAATTCGATCTGATCAATCAAAAGGTCGATGACTTCCCGCCCATCGGTTTCATTCGCAGCTTCTTCCCTGTCGAGTAACGATTCTCCCGAAGCGTAATCGTCCCAAAAGCGATGGGCATCCACGACAGTCACCATTGTATCCAAGCGACACGTTTCACTCAGATTGATGTCGAGCGCCTCATCGATATACGTGAAGCTTTGAGCGACGGGGATCGGTTCAGAAATCCCCGTCGATTCGATGACGATGTGATCAATATCCATCTCTGCTAGTTTTTCGACCTCTTTGATCAGGTCCTCCCTTAACGTGCAGCAGATACAGCCGTTCTGCAGTTCCACAAGTTTTTCTTCTGTCCGAGAGAATCCTCCTTGTTTAACCATTGAAGCATCAATGTTCACTTCACTCATATCATTTACGATCACGGCGATCTTCCGGTCTTCTTTATTATGAAGAAGGTGATTGAGTAATGTCGTCTTTCCCGAACCCAAATATCCACTCAGCACGGTTACTGGTATTTTTCTGTTCATATTCTTTCCTCCTAAATGGCAGCAATTCTTTCCGCTGCTCTTCTCGCTCCAGCTATATTTCTCGCAGAAGGGCCGATTTCAAGTTCGGCAAGCGCTCCTGCTACATACAAACCAGGTCCCCACTCCAGATGGGCGTCTACAACAGGAAAACCACAGGGAGCTGTCCGAAGTGCGCAAGAATGTATGACACCCTCCAGCCACTCCATTCCCGGAACACATTGATCAGCACCCGTAGCAAGCAGCACTGTCTGCGCCTTGATTCCATCGTTTTCTTTTAGAGAAAGATGAATGAGTTCCTTAACATACGCAGCCTCTTCTATTTGGTCAGTGATGATTTTCAATCTCCCTTCACGCTCATGGCGTTTCAGTTTCACGGAAAGGCCGTTCGTAATCGATCCGCGATGACGTGCAGCTTTGATCATTTCGCGGCGCTTTTCATAACACGTCACTTTGTGAAAATCATTCATATACTTCGGACCGAGCCACCCAGGATCACTATCGAAATCTTTAATCCTGAATGGGTGTCTCTTCAGAAGCGTCACTTCCTTCTCCCCATCCATCGCATACGTGTTAGCCAAATGAGCTGCAGATATCCCACCACCTACGATGACCAACGAGCCACTTATCTTAACTTCATCTGATGAAAACAGATGACCCATGCGCTTATCAGACAGATCTGCCCATTCTGGAAGGTGAGGACGATTATTGACCCCGATGGCAAGCACGACCCGTTCAGCAGAAATCGAACGTCCATCTGTGTTGATCTCCCAACCGTCTGTCTTCTTCTCCAAGTCCGTGACCGTCGCCTGCATCCAAAAGTCATTCCATTCATATCGCTGGAAAAGACCTTCATGGTAATCATTAAACAAATCAAGCCTTGGGCGGTCGTAGCTGCCGAGGAAGGGTTGTGCATACTCCTCTTTTTTGCTGAATTTCCTCAGGCTATGAGGGTCAGGATCCAAGTGGTGGACCGAAGTTGAACGCAGATATTTCATTCCTACGCGTCTGGTGAGTGTCTTCCATCTGTGAAGTGGATCCTCGTGCGGATCGATCACTTTCAAGCTCGGGGTGTCTGCTTTTTTTGAATGTAAAAGGTAGGAGGCAACCGTACAGCCTTGGATTCCTCCTCCGATGATGACCCATTTATACAACGAGCCACCTCCTCTTTATTGTTATGTAAGGACGCGGAAGGAAGAAAATACACTTCACTCCGCTGAACCTCTTATGCTTGTCGGGGCTGAGCAAGACCTCTGCGCATTTGTATATGATCCGGTTCCGACACCCAGATGCTCGAGACATAAGCAACCTCACTCTGTGGCAAATACCGCCACGACGTGATTTTGCTTATGCTTGTCGCATCTACCGGGGTGTCTCCACACTCCCTCTCCGGCCAGCTCCGTGGCCTAGCCCCTCGAGGTCATAAGTGTTTCAGCTGCGTGAAGAAAGTACACTTCACTCCGCTGAACCTCTTATGCTTGTCGGGGCTGAGCAAGGCCTCTGCGCATTTGTATATGATCCGGTTCCGACACCCAGATGCTCGAGACATAAGCAACCTCACTCTGTGGCAAATACCGCCACGACGTGATTTTGCTTATGCTTGTCGCATCTACCGGGGTGTCTCCACACTCCCTCTCCGGCCAGCTCCGTGGCCTAGCCCCTCGAGGTCATAAGTGTTTCAGCTGCGTGAAGAAAGGGCACTTCACTCCGCTGAACCTCTTATGCTTGTCGGGGCTGTGCAAGGCCTCTGCGCATTTGTATATTACCAACTGGATTTTTTCACGCCTGGGATTTGGCCTTTGTGGGCGTATTCTCGGAAGGCGATGCGGGACATTTGGAATTTCCGCATGTACCCGCGTGGCCTTCCGGTGACTTCACATCGACCTGTGAGACGTGTGGGCGAGGAATCTCGGGGTAATTTTCTTAACGCTTCGTAGTCCCCTTTTTCCTTCAACTCTTTACGCAGTGCTGCATATTTTTGAACGATCGCTTGGCGTTTCTTCTCTTTTGCCACTTTTGACTTTTTAGCCATTTCTTCACACCTTTCAACATTAGTAATGATTACGATTTAAAACCGAGTAAAAAAATAGGACGCTCCTTCGTAAAGAGAGAGACCTCAACAAACAAATAGTAACGATTACGAATTACATCTTATAACAGGAGATTGATTTTGTAAAGGGGAAAGCTTTCATCTATTTATCATCCAACTTTACCCTTGTCCATCTATGTTTTATTCCATCAGTACGGTTCACCTTACCACTCTCTACGGAGCAGAGAATAGGTATAATGGTCATAATAGCTGCCTTGATAATAATGTTTATCCCGGAATATACCTTCACAAGTGAACCCTAATCGTTTTAGCAAATCGGAAGAACGTTGGTTCTCAATCGCTACATAAGCGTGGATCCGGTTGAGGCCCATGTTTTGAAACCCGCTGTTGATGCAGGCCACCAAAGCCTCTTTCATCAGACCTTTGCCCCAAAAGTCAGGATAGAGATCATATCCGATTTCCGCCATTCGATTCTGACGGTCCCACATATGGAAACCGCACGTCCCCACAGGAATCCCGCCCATCTCTTTACTTTCCATTACCCAGCGGTTGTACCCTTTTTCTTCGGGGTTTGCGAACCATTCGACTAAGGTATGAGCCTGGTCATAATTTTCCAAGTCTTCTTCATCATATAAAAACTCACAGACTTTGCTGTCACTGAAGTGTTTTAAAATGAAGTTCGTATGCTTCCGGCTCACATTCACCAGGTTGAGGCGTTCGGTTTCCATTGGCGGAAAATACACAGCCTCCCCCACCTCCCTATATTCAACATCTTAAAGTTATGTATGGTCAGTCGTGCACATGCCAAGTATATTCCTTACTAATGTATCTGCTTTACCCTTTTATGATTACTCAATTCACGAGCAAGTACAGAACGCTGCCACCCTCTTTTTTTCCAATCTTTCCATTCAGCAGGTGTTTGGTAGGACAAGCGAGTATGATAATAGTTAATGTGCTCCCCGATAGCAAAAACAAGCAGGAACAATGCCCACCAATTCCCCTCGTTTGAGAATACCCATTGAATCACCCATAACCCTGAAGCAAGGATAAGCAGCACAAGGTTAGTCTTTTTCAACCTCCCAAACCAGTGATATTGTGACTCATGAAGTTCTGTCTTTTTCTTTTGAGAAATCCTTTTCCACTTCAGAAACCAGTAAACCGTCCCTTGAAGTAAAACCCATTCAAGGAGAAAAAAGCAGAACAAGGACAAAGGAGTAAAAAGGAGTGCCTCAATGAGAGCTATACTTTCTAACATGAAGACATACATCAGGAAAAATAGGACGACGGCCGTCCCCTCCCCTGTAAATAATCGAAAAAATCTACTCTCTAATTTTCTCTTCACGATTCAGAGCTCCCATTCTCCTGCCAGCTCTCCAAAAAAGATGAAGGATCCCGGCTGTAATCGATCCATAACCGATAAAATAGAAAACGATGAAATAAAGGAAGGATCCATAATCCTCGAGTTCTGAAAAAGGGTTCGAGACAATGTAGCTTTCATTTCCAATGGCCAATAGATAAAGAGGAACAAAAATCAACCAGAACCGCTTCCAGAAATACCGTTTGAATTCGTCCTTCATCCCCAAATCCCTCCATCCTTAATACGTGCGCTTTGTACCCGTACGTTCGCTTGAGTCGTCCTCCGATAACTGCTCATTCAATATTTCGACTTCCTGCCTCAGCATCTGAAGCTCCTGTTGGATGCCTTCCAGTTCATAGGAATAATCCTGTTGTTGAATCGTTGGACCGTTATTTCCGCTTGAAGCGGCACAGCCGGCGAACAGGATACAGATGCCTAGAAAATAGATCGGTCCGCGAAGTTTTTCCATCTCCACGTTATTCTTCCTCTCCCTGTATGATGGATTGTATATACGATGCATCTCTTTCTGAAATCGTAAAAAAGGCGGCATCCTGCCATGTACCGTTTCGTTCTTCTGCCAAAACCGCCCCATCGTCCGTGAACCATATTCTGTGATCCGTCAATCCGACGGACCTTTGCGGGCTCATCAGTTTAAGGGAGGCATCGGGTTCACTTATATTTACCGTGACCCCTTCCGCAGGTTGTTTATGCAGAAGAATGCCGAGCATGGAATCCATCTTTGCTGGTTGGTCGACATCTGTCAGAACAGCCCCATTTGGAGGCTGACTTTCTCCCCCCTCTTCCTGGATCATGATTTGATAGGAGGGTTCATCAGATGTCACGACACCAACGAGATACCCTCCACCGAAGACAACACCAACGCCTACTACCCAAAAAAGAAATTTCCACATATGTATAAATCACCTTTCTTTGTTCTTTTGCCTCCAAAGGAGAGAGATGACAAGAATGAGGAGGCCTGCCAAAGCGCTCAGCAGATGAGTGACGAGGTATTCTCCACTGCGAAGGTATCGGATCAAGAAAACGCCTCCAAAAATAAGCATCATCGTTGTAGCGAACATGAGGAAGAAACGGTTGATCTCCATCAATATCCCTCCATCAGAAATTCTTGGCGCAAGCGGGAGAACATGAGTGCATCATGATTGTGATCGTTTTGGAAGAGGTACCCTCGCAAAACCCCTTCCTCTTTGAATCCCAATCTCCTCAAAAGCCCTGAAGAAGCTTCATTTTGTGGAAAAGTCACGGCACCCAGCCTATATAGACCTAACTCACGAAAAGCATATTCGACGACAGCGGATACAGCTTCTGATGTCATTCCTTTCCTCCAAAACGCGGGATCGAGTTCATAGCCCACTTCCGCCTTTCTGCTATAAGGACTCCAATTGTTCAGTCCGACTGTTCCGATGAAGGCATTCGTCTCTTTCCAAATGATTCCCCAGCGGATACTCTTTTTCACTGCAAAATTATCTCTGAAAGAACGAACAATATTTTCCGCTTGTTCGCGTTCTGTGAGGGAAGGCATTCCATAATACTTCGTGACCTCATCTTTCGACATGATGGCATAGTAGCGGTCAATATATTCGTCCGTGATTTCGACCAACTTCAAGCGATTCGTTTCCAATTCGTAAAAATCCATGTTCCCCACACCTCTCAGTAAAGTCGTTTTGTGTAACTTTCGTGTAAACGCACGGTGACCGCTTCTTCATCCAGATCAGGAAGTTTCGCGTGCTCAGCCAGCATTTTTGCAGCGGATGGACGTTCTTCTTTTGCAAGCCATGTGCCCGGATCCCATAAACCTGAACGTTTGAGTGCTTTTGCACAATGAATGAAACATTCCTCGACTTCTACGGCGATTCCGAGAGAAGGAACCTTTCCCCTATGCGCCATTTCACCCAGGAGATCCTCATCAGCAATGATGCACGCTTTGCCATTGACCCTCAACGTCTCTTCAAGTCCGGGGATGAAAAAGATCACACCTGCATGAGGGTTAGCTAACAGATTCTTCATCGAATCCACACGCTTATTCCCCGGCCTCTCAGGGATAACGAGGTATTTTTCATTCAGGATATGAACGAATCCTTTCTCATCTCCTCGAGGTGAAACATCACAGTTCCCTGATGAATCTGAAGTCGCCAATGTTAAAAATGGTGATTCTTTAATGAACTGGACACAATTTTCATCCAAATGGTGGATCACCTTATTGTTCACGAGTTCACTCGGTTCCCCGATGATCCTGCTCAGTTCTTTTTCATCTGTAATCACATGCTGGAACATCATCCACTTCCTCTCCATCCCTTGGAATCTATGAAAGTTTCGCTTACATGAAAAAACTCATTGCATGGCCACTATTTTTTATGTAAATTAGACAAGTATGTTTTTTAGGAGGGATCATCTATGAATCAATCAACAACGACGCAACGAGTACAAATGACGACTGCAGACCCTTCCGCGATCGGACTCTTTGGACTCGCTATGGTTACACTTGTGGCTTCTTCAGCCAAACTTGGATGGACGGACGGCGTATCTTTCGTTCTTCCATGGGCGATTTTTCTTGGAGGTCTTGCCCAGCTGTTCGCAGCCATTCAGGATGCGAAACATAACAACACGTTCGGGACGACAGCTTTTGCTGCATTCGGACTCTTCTGGTTCGGTGTCGGAACGTCCTGGCTCATCGACTTTGGTGTCTTCGGAGAAGCAGCGGCCCAAGCGGTCGATCCCCATCAACTGGGCATCGCCTACATCGGTTACCTGATCTTTTCCCTTTTCATGACTGTGGGCGCCATGGAAACGAACAAAGTGTTGCTCATTATTTTTGTTTTGATCGACTTCTTGTTCATCGGCCTTTCCCTGTCAACGCTCGGAGTTGCTCCACATGCCACACACATGGTAGCAGCCGTAGCTGAATTACTGATTGCGATTATGAGCTTTTACGGTTCAGCAGCAAGCGTTTTGAATGTCCATTTCGGAAAAGTCACCCTGCCGATTGGCAAACCGTTCGGCATTTTCAAATAAAAGTAGGCCGGGAGCCATTCCCGGCTTTTTTTTAATTGCTCAGTCGAATGTACAAGTTCTTGAGTTCGTTCGAAAAAATAAAGACGAGGCCCACGCTCATGAGAACCCAGCTGAAAATCATCGGAAACATGAGACGTCCCTGTTGAATCGCACTCCAATACTTCCCTGGAGGATTGCTCCACCCCTCTAAAAAGGACATGGATACAACCGTTCCTACGGATGTGAAACCAAAAAGGATCACACCGCTGATAAAAAATAAAATACCGGACCAGTCTTTTTTCGCCATTCTATTTTTCTCCTAACTATGAATCGCTTCTTCCGCTCTGTGACGATCGATTTTCCTTACATAAAATTTGAATTCTACGCTGTAATCATACCTGTGCGCAGGTGAACCGACGGATGGCGTATTGCTAACGGTAGCGACCCGATACTTCACGCCATCTGCAGATAATTTCGAAGCTAATTTATAATACTCTTCTTGAATAAATGTCGTATAAATGAGTGTCTTTTTATTGGAAAGGATGTAATGGAGTAAATTCATGATGCCATCCATGGAAGGTCCCCCTTGATGATGTTTTTACTTTATCATAGATTTTTTCCAAGATTAACCTCTATTCATGTAATTTATGGTCGGTTGCTGAATTTTCGAAAAATGATTGACGGGAGGTACACGCTCGAATATGATACAACTATAAATTGAAATGATAGAGTTCAAAGCTTGTTGGTTAGCAGCCGTTTTGAACGATGGAGATAAGGAGGCGTTGACAATGTTAGCGAAGCTATTTAACTGGTTCGGACCTGGCCTGCCCAAGGTCGACTTGGTTCTCTCTAAAACAGAATATGTTCCCGGAGAAAAAGTGACCGGATCCTTCCATCTAATCGGTGGATTGAATCAACAGACCATCCAGCGTCTCGAATGTGACTTGATAAAAAAAAGACCAGGAGAAAAACCAAGCCTCTTACAGCCGGTAACGACGGTTTTAATGAACCGTGAGCTCGATCCAAAAGAAGAAAGTGAGTATCCGTTCCATTTCGTGCTTCCGGAAGCCCTTGATTTGGATGAGCGGGAAACGACTTATCTGCTACAAACGAAATTGGTATTGAAAAATGATGTCAAAACTTCGGATACGGATGAAATTCATATTGTAATCCGTTAAGACTGTAAAGAAGCGGAACCTATGGTCATGTGCCGCTTCTCCCTCACAACTGAAGTTTACATAATAAATATATCGTCAATTATTACAAAAAGCTTCCATGAACTCATTTTTTTTTGAGTTTATAATAATCCATTGTAGAAGTCTCTTCGAAACCACAGGACCGGTATAAATTTAATGCATGATTGTTCTTCACTGCCACTTGAAGCATAATCTGCTGAACTTGTTTTTCTTTTAATATCTCTACCGCTTTCATCAGGATATCTCTACCGTACCCTTTTCTTCGATATTCCGGCAGAACTCCTAATCCATAAATTCCTCCTACACCATTGTGAACTTCGAGATGGACTTTTCCAATAACCGATTGATTTCGTTCAACCATAAAAGTATCCACTCCATGCATCGATTCTTCTTCCGGTAGTTTCAAACCTTCCTCTGGAGCACTTACTTGAAAGAATATAGCATTTTGTCTGGCGATTTCTTTTGCATCTTCGTTTTGGGCCTTCCTAAGTTTTATACTTTCAATGGCAGCGGATGCGCTGCCTTCATTTGTCAAAAACATCTCATATTCCGAGTGTTCATAAACGGCTCCCATCCGTTTTATAAATTCAATTCCAGATGAAGAATTTCGGTCACACAACAAAAGCATTTGTTGCGAATCCCTGTTCAACCACTCATCTCTAACCAAAGAAAACAAACGAGTAAAGATCCCGATCCTCCTATATTCAGGATGAACCATCCCATTCACTTCTAATGTTTGCGCACCGAATTGACAGATCCCAATATATCCCATAAGCGTTCCTTCATCATAAAACATAAATTCATTGATCCGATCTATCCCTTTTCTTTCATAAGCAGCTTTACTTAATTTGTAATCCAGTTCTAGTTTTAGTGTCACAGTCTCTTTTTCAAGACACAGATTTTTCAAGGCAAGGATATCCTTGTAATCGTCTCGATCTACTATAGATTTTAGTTTTATAAAAGGATTCATTATTTTTTTCATTCGATATCTCCCACTCTATTCTTTATACGAGTCGACTTCCTATCCTAATAGAAAGCACCCGTCTTTCAAGACTTGAAATCAATATTCCTGACCATCTATCTTCCACGAGTAAATGGTTTCCATAAGCCTTCTGCCCTCAATGGAAATGGAATCCTCTTCTACTTTCTCAGCTCCCATCTTTTCATAAAAGTAACGCGCAGGATTTTCTGATAGTACTTTTACAACCAGATTTCTATGCCCTCTCTCCTTGAGCTCCCGGAAGGTGGAAGAGAGCAAAAGTCTCCCTGCCCCTTGCCGATGATATTTTTTAAGTATGTAAAGCGAGCTCAACTCTGACTCATATCCTCCACCACTGGACCCACCTTCCCAAGTGGCAAAACCGAAAACCCCATCCTCTTCCGTTTCTATGACAGATATGTTGTATTTTTTTATATTTTCCTCCCACAGACGCTCTCTTTTCTTATAGCTCAGGCGGTTCAAGTAAGTATCCGGAACGATTCCACGGTATGTTTCCAGCCAGGCATCCACATGGACCTTTGCAATCGCTGGAACATCTTCAGGCTTCGCTTTTCGAATCTTCATGCTTCACCTCCATGTTGATCGCTAAAGACTCTCAACCATTCAGGGTCAATACTGCCTTCAACAATTTCATAATAGTTACCGACCAATAGGTGGACACCTGTTTCTTTCCCGTGCACAATAATCGGGTTCCTCCCTGTATGGTGTATCTCGAACTTGAACCTTTCTCCTTGATTCAAATCCTCATTATAGCGACCTTCGTTTATTTTCTTCACTTTAAAGTCCCCAAGATACTCCAAGAGTTCCCGGGCCACCTGTTCATCTTCTGTCGACCACTGATAAATGCCGCCATCTTCAGGTGATTGCTTTCCTACTGAAAAATGCATGTATTCAAACGGGGCTGGGTCGTCTGGGATCAGCCAAGTGAGTGGTTGGACACGATGATCGTCATACATTTTCCCCGCAATGATGATTAAGATCAAAAGAGAGAGAAGAACCAGCCATCTACTCTTCATCCTTTTTCCCACCGTAATCGAACCCTGATTTTCCCCAGTAAATTAAAAACACCGCGGGTGCTACAATCATCGCAATCGCAATAACAAAATTCATAAGATCCCTCCTTACTAAATGCTCAGCTTGGAAAAGCTTTGTATAAAATCGTACGTTCCTTCAATACAGTTGATTACCTTAACGAATTCCTCTTATCCAAAGACGAGTGACCCTTCATGTTTCAGGTTTCAATATTGTACGTTGAGTCGGCACACGGGCATTCGTTACAATTTGCGGGTGTAAGATGTAAAGTTCCCCATCAATCTCAAATCGGAAATTCCCCAAGTAATTTACCTTTTTCCCTCGATTTCTTAATTCGATTTCAATAGCCTTCACATATTTATTGTAATCTTTGTACCAATCATCCAAGTGCATGACGATATTGCCTTTCTTGTATCCTGATGATTGGTATGCAAAATATCCAATTAACAAAAATGGAGTGAAAAGTAAGGGAAAAATAAAGATCTCCACCAACGCCTCTCCTTTCCTTCAGGTTATCACCCACCAAAATCATAGCCTTTACCATACTAACGAATGAGGATGCAGTTACGTTTCAATTGTTTTTATAGTTTTCTTTATCTTATTTCATTGACCAGTTCTCTCATGCTATGGTGACGTTTCTCATGCTCCTTGGCGTATTTCACCTGGCCTTTGGCCCGATTCAAACACTCTTTGGCGCGTTCCTCCCGGCCTTTGGCGCGATTCTAGCACTCTTTGGCGCGTTCCACCTATCCTTTGGCGCGATTCGAACACTCTTTGGCGCGTTCCACCTATTTTTCGCCTTCGAGATGAGCACTATGGCCATAACAAAAAAACGCCACCTTAATCGGTGACGTTCATCGCTTATGCAGCTACTTTTTGTTCCTGTTCTTTTTTAATTTTAGATATGGCATGGATGTTGATCAGCATTCCCGCGGAGAACATCATCATGAGCAGTGATGTTCCGCCATAACTGACGAACGGAAGTGGAACTCCAGTCAAAGGTAGAAGACCGGTCAAACCACCGAGGTTAATGATCGCCTGAATGCCGATTAAACCAGACACTCCGATGGCAAGCAGGCGTCCGAACGTATCATGGCTTTCCATACTGACATAGAATCCACGCAGCACGATCAAACCAAGTAACAATAACACCACTCCGACACCAATCACGCCTAATTCCTCGGCAATGACCGCCATGATGAAGTCGGTATGGGCTTCAGGTAAGTATCCAAGTTTTTGTACGCCAGCTCCAAGTCCTGTGCCGAACAATCCTCCATTATGGATCGCGAGGTAAGAGTTGATCAGCTGGTACCCGGCATCATCCGCGTATTCAAACGGTTGGTAAGCACCGTCGAAACGGGAGAGCTGCTCTTCACTAAGTGCAAAATTATACATGAAGATCGCTCCTGCAAGAGCAATCCCGATCATGGAAAAGAGGTGGACCTTTTTTATTCCGCTTGACATGATGATCAGTCCTGAAACAGCGAGGGCAATCAAGGCTGTGCCTAAATCCGGTTGTTTCAAGATCATTGCAACGACCAGCATCATCAAAATAATCGGCGGCAGTAACGCTCTCGTGAAGTCTTCAATATACCCACTCTTCTTCGTAAAAATCGTTGCCATGTAAATGATCAAAGACATCTTGGCCAATTCAGCCGGCTGGAATTTCCCAAGCCCTGGAACAGGCAGCCACGATTGGGCATTGTTGGACGTATGTCCGAATACGAATACCAAGGCAAGGAGGATGACCGTTCCGAGCAAAATCAGCTTAAATAAGCGGCGGTAGTTTTTGTAAGGAAAGATGATCCCTATAAAGAGGGCGAACAATCCGAGACCCCAGGCCATCAGCTGCCTTTTGAAAAAGAAATCAGGGGTTACTTCATATACCATGACACCACTGACCATACTGGCACTGTACACCATCACTGTGCCGAATGCAGATAAAGCCAATACGGCGAATAGGATTGTAAAATCAACGTTCTTCAAAATTCTGCGTATCATGCGTAACCCTCTTTCGTTTGGTACTATTATGTAAATTATAAGGCTTCTTGCCTTGTAAAAAAAGCATTCCTTTCAAATTACTCCGAAAGTCTATATAATAACGATTAGGTTTGTAGGAGGTTTGTGGAATGATTTATTTTTATGTCGGAATAGGTGGGATGATTGGCGCATCCCTTCGGTTTCTGATCGGTGAATGGCTGAAGAGTCCGGACCAGTGGTTTCCTTATTCCACGCTGACTGTCAATTTGACAGGAAGCTTCATCCTGGCGTGGTTCACCATGGGGATCGTTGAGAGATATTCCCTTTCTGCAAAATGGAAAGCAGCGCTCGGAACAGGGCTTGTCGGTTCGTATACGACTTTCTCCACCCTGAGCATGGACGCTGTTTTTCTTTATGAACGTGGAGACCTATTACTCAGCCTTCTTTACATAGGCATCAGTATTTTTGGTGGTCTAGCCTTCTCTATGCTCGGATTCACCCTCGGCCGAAGGAGGGCTTCCTGATGTTTACTAAACTGTTACTTGTCGGCACGGGAGGATTTATCGGCGCGATTCTCCGGCATGGGATCAGCCAGTGGATCAGCAAACGTACGGTATCCGCTCTCCCTGTCGCCACCCTTTTTGTCAACCTGCTCGGCTCTTTTGTTCTCGGTCTTATCACAGGACTTGATCTCTCAAAATTCTGGGTGCTCTTCTTAGGAACAGGCATCCTCGGTGCATTTACAACCTTTTCTACCTTCAAGTTGGAATCGATCCAGCTCCGTTTAAAGAAGAACTGGAAAACGTTCATCTTGTACACCGTCCTCAGCTACACGCTTGGAATTACTTTAGCCTGGACCGGCTTCCAATTGGGTAGATTATTCTCCAGTTGAAATCCATCAAAAAGGACTTCCTCACAGGGAAGCCCTTTTTTTATTCACCGAAATCATAAGCTTTGATGATCCGCATCGTCAGCTTTTCATACCCTTGTTCATTCAAATGGACAGCATCACTAAAATAACGCGACGACTTTTCTTCATACAAATCGTTCGTTGGTATAAACGTGACACCCTCATAAGAACCTACGATCGACTGACTCGTTGCGTTCCAGTCTTTGATGATTTTACCGATCTCAGGTTTGTCCGGATAAGGATTGTACAAACCGAGAAACAAAACCGGTGCCTCTGGATTTTCCTCGCGGATCTGATCCAAGATTCGTTTGACATTCTTCTCATAATCCTTTTTCCCAATGGCGATTTTATCTTCATTTAATGGAGAAAGGTCTCCTCCATTACTTTTAATGATATCGTTCATTCCGATAAAAAATAGAATGTAGTCCGCATTTTCAATCGATTTCATTACGGTTGCTTCGTTCATTTGGCCGAGCATTCCATCACTTTGCTGGCCGGGAATGGCATAATTATCAACAGTGACCGGATCGTCGTGATTTTTATCGAACCACTGTTGTAGATTCTCGACATACCCATGGCCACTTTCATCTCCGACTCCGTATGTCAATGAATCCCCGAGAGAGACAATTTGTTCTTCTTTTTGATGTGACATCGATGATTGGAACCCGAAGACTCCGAGGCCGATGGCAACCAGTACGAGCAATCCGATCCACCATTTCCGATGTTTTTTCATAAGCTGCACCTCCGAATATGCCCCTATTTCCCCGCATAGCAATCGCCAAAACATAAACAAGAAAAATAGAACAAAAGCACGATGAATGGATACACTTGTTGTAGTCCGTTCTTCGTGCTCGTTTATGAGTCCAAGTGAATGGGCTTGGGCTTATGCTTTGTCTTTGGCCTTGTGACAATCCTTTTCCGAATTTATTGATACAAATCACGAATCTGGTTTAAGTCTTCTATAAATTGACTCGACTCTTCTTGACTCAACCGAACGAGCATCTGTTCATTCAACGTAAGAATTTGACCATCCTCTTCATCTTTATGATTATTCAAATAATCATAAATTGTATCCAATTGGTCTTTATTAAGAGTGGATTGAGTCATAAAGTGCTTCACTTGATTTAGTACAAATTCGTCGTTGATACGATCAAACTCTCCTCGGATTATTTTTCCGTTAACATCCACGGTACCAACTCCTTTATGGAGATAGTTTATTCCAATCGACAAAATATATAAAATCTTAGGCAGAAAGGACCCACCTTTCTTTGATTGCAGAAACCAAAAAAGCCCCCCTTCAGTCATCCAGAATATGGTTGACTGAAGGGGGGCTTATATAACGTATGGCTATTTAGTGTAAATGGCGTTGGAGAAGAGGCGGAATAAGTAGTCCGTGTGATCACGGAAGCCTGCTTCAAGTCCAATGAGTGTTACGTCCTGGTCCTGTTCTTTTATGATGACCGGCTGCCCTTGAGCATCCGCGCGGTCTTCCCAGTGTCCAGCCATAAAGAAGTTACTGCTGTCTTTAAAAGTGGCATGGACATCTGTTCCTTCCACATCTGTGTACCAAACCGGGCGATAGACGAAACCATAATCGGTTGCTCCATAACCAGACGTTAGCGAACCAGATTCGTAATTCACTCGGACGATTCCATTACTATTGTAATCACCTTGATGAACAGTGACATCCGTCAGCCCCAGTTGCTTCGCGGCATCGGAAGCGCCAGCTCCAACAGCAATATATTTCCCTCCATCTTCAACAAAGGAGTGGATGTTTTCTTTAAAGGACTGATACTGTGCCTCATCTTCGAGTCCGAATTCAGCGTTCGCAGACCTATTGTTATACGAAATCAAGTTTGATGTGCCGTTGTAGAAAAAGACATCTGTCTCTCCTAATCCTTGGTCTGCCAGTTCTCTTGGTGTGATTTCCTGCACTTCAAACCCAAGTCGTTCCAAAGCTAAACGTGTGCCGGCATGCGATTGAGCTTTGTTCATTCCGCCGTCTTTTAAAATCGTTACTTTCTGAGAAGTTAATGGTTCACCATCAACAGCCTCGACGGATTTGACGGTTATGCCAGATGCTTCCACAAGTTTTCTCAATTCAGGCGACTTGTCTGCATCCACATAGAATCGCTCCCAATCCATGGTCACTTCAAACCCATTCTTTACCAAAGTATTCACGAGATGAATAGCTTTTACAGAAGAGTTAGGAATCACATAGGGACCGTTTCCAATTAACTCCCCATCGGCTTTTACTTTCTTCACGTCGTTCGTCTTTACATTGAAGGAACTCTCCGCTTTAACTTCTACCGCTTCAAAGCCCCATAATTCTGGTAAATTCCAGGCAGAGATATCATACATAGACGGGGTAATATCGGTAATATCTTCTCCATCCCACAGCATCGTGTTCGCAAGTCCAGCTTTCGCCTGGCTCATGTCTACGATATACGTTCCCGCGGGGTACGAGATACCCTCATATTCGAATGCTTTCTTCGCCTCAGAGACATCAATATCATTGAACATCAGATGCTCAACGGCCTTTTCAGTTGCTGTAGGGTCTGTTTCATCTACAGGTAAAATATACGCCTGCGGGAAGAATCCTTCCGTATGGTACGGGTGATCAAATTGGATGCCGCGTTTGAATACTTCGATTTGGTCTTTGATCATTTGTTCTTTGTTATCATTGGAAAATTCAAGTGCTCCCATAACCGCATCATAATGCCATTGGACGCCATCCCAATCATTCGTCGGTGCTTCAAGTGTATACCCATAAGCCCCGTGGTACATCGCATACATCGGTGTAAAAATCGGTGGATAATCATCCCAGCCCGCCTGATCATCCCGCTGTGGAATGTATGTACCTGTCATCGATTGGTAGTCGACGCCTGAAGTATTCGTATTATCATAATCTGTACGGTTGTCTACAATGCTTCCTTCCATGGCTTCAGCCTGATCAAGCGCCCAATTCGAGAATAAATCATACTCATAGTTCGGATTGTGCGGCGGTGTACACGGCTCGATTAAACCTGGATGATCTGCTCCGCCATAGCTTTTCACATAGCCATGCAAATCAAGGAAGACCATGGGATTCCACTCTTTGATCAACTCCACGGTATGTTTAGTTTCTGCTTGAGACTGTGTAATAAAATCTCTGTTCAAGTCAATGCCATTGCTGTTAAAACGTGTCGCATCGATCCGGCCGTCAGGATTCGCGACCACATTAAAAATAAGAATATGATTTTCAAGCAGCTCCTTCGTTTGCTGGTCATTGGCTGTCGCAAAACGCTCAATCAACTGCAGCGCAGCATCTGAACCTACAAACTCCGTGCCATGAATAGATGCATTAATCATCACCGGCACTTTAAAGTCAGGATGTTTATCAATAAATGCCTGAGCTTTTTCAGGGTTCTTGAACATTTTCTTTCGCAACGATTTTTGGTACCCATACTTTCCTTTGGCCGATGGATCGGAGATGGTTACCGTATAAAGATCATGGCCGCCGGATGATTCCGCCGAACTTTCCACTGTAATCCGGTTACTTTGTTTGGCGATTTCCTGTAATTTGTCGTCCACCTTCGAGTACTTCAAAAAATCATAGTTTTCACTGTTAAAAAGACTGCCATCTTCCTCCTGCAGTGTTTCATTCACGTTGACATTGTGCCATTTAGGCGCCTCTGCTGCGGTTGTTAGAGGAGCAGCAAGCATCGTAATGGCTGCCATACCAGTCATGACTGTTTTTTTCATTATTGACCCCCTAGTCTAAAAGATATAATTACTAGTTTATACCATTAGTAGAATAAACTGTATAAACCGATTCTACTGTTTAAAGGGAGTGCTTTTGTACTACGTTAATCTATTAAAGTTTCCGATTTCATTTACCTTAGCCGGTTCTCTTTCCATACATTTAATCAAAAAAACAAACCTTAATGTAAACACAAGGTTTGTTCGCAAGCATTGTTGGAGATTTCTTTATCCTTTCCGTACCTAGGGATGATCCTCTTTTTCCTCTATCGACTTCTATTTTTAAAAAAATGACACTGAAAGAACGATCCCATTATCAAACTTGCCCAAGTTGATCCTTCAACCCCCTTTAAGCCGCTTTTTTACATACCCATTTCCCAAACACGAGTCATCACACATGTGTTACCTTAATGTTATAACTATTCAGAATATATTAATAGTTCTGAATAAAATTCAAAGGAGGAATTGGATGCGTAAACACATGTGGAAATTAGCCGGGATTATGTTAGTGTTTGCTTTAGTTTTTTCATTCAATAACATAGCCCAAGCTTCCGTTGAAAAAGCGGCGGAGCAAAAGGCACAAGTAGAAGAATACTTAATTGGCTTTAAATCAAAAGTGAACCAGAATGCCGTAAAAGGCGCAGGAGGGAAAGTACTTCATGAATATAAATATATGAATGTTGTACATGCCAAGCTGCCGGAACAGGCAGTAAAAGCCTTATCCAACAACCCTAATGTAGCGTATGTAGAGAAAGATCATACCGCACAGGCAACGAGTCAGACTACGCCCTATGGAATCTCCCAAATTAATGCGGATGATGTCCAAGCTCAAGGAACGACTGGGAATGGTGTAAAGGTAGCGATTCTGGACTCTGGTATTGATGGAGCACATGAAGACTTAAACGTAGCTGGCGGAGAGAGTTTTGTAAGCGGTGAACCTAACGCCTTAGTGGATGGGAATGGTCACGGGACCCACGTAGCTGGGACGGTTGCAGGTGTAAATAATTCACTAGGTGTTCTTGGTGTAGCACCATCTACTGAGCTCTACGCTGTTAAAGTATTAAGCAGTGAAGGCAGCGGTTCATACAGCGGAATTGCTCAAGGAATTGAGTGGGCCATTAGCAATGACATGGACATCATTAACATGAGCCTAGGAGGAAGCCGTGGTTCGGCCACTCTAGAACAAGCGGTAAACAATGCTGATGCTCAAGGTTTATTAGTCGTAGCTGCTGCTGGAAATGAAGGATCTAGAGGGAAGAAAAACACCATCGGTTATCCTGCAAAATATGAAGCAGCCATGGCTGTTGGTGCTGTAGATAGTGCCAATAATAGAGCATCATTTTCCAGTGTCGGGGATGAACTTGAAGTAATGGCTCCTGGTGTTGATATTTTAAGTTCTGTACCAGGTAATGATTATGAGCGCTTTAACGGTACTTCCATGGCAAGCCCGCATGTCGCAGGGGCAGCTGCTTTACTATTGGCAGATGATCCAGCATTGACGAATGATCAGGTTAGACAAACATTAATTGACACAGCTGTTCCTCTTGGTGATTCCTTCTATTATGGAAACGGAGTGATCGACGTTCAGGCTGCAGTTCAATAATCCTCAACAGCAGATCGGATATAAGTATAAACTGGTCACTGTACTAAACTAAATTAAAATGAAAAAGCGTATGAAATCAGATTTTACACTCTTGATTTCATACGCTTTTCTTTTATAAGGGATACAGTAACTTCGGCAGATATGATATAAATATAAGAGTATTAGGTGAGTAACCTAATGATAACCCCTAATAGTGATGATATTATCTTGTAAATAACCGAACTTCCATGCGATTGGAAGTTCGTTTTTAGTATTGGGCTTATTAAACTAAAGCCCCCGATTATTTAAGAATCGATTTCAAGCTTTAAATCTCTTTATACAAAGAATGCATCACTTGGTTTGTCTAGCTTTCATCACTTCAGCTAATTGTTGAGAGTTTAAATCTTTCTCTTATATAATTTATGAATAATGTTGTCATTTACGGTTTTGCTCATATTTTTGCAATAGAGCTTTCAGGTCTTCCTGCAATTCTTGTTCACTCATAAGACTAGCCTAGACTTGGTTTAAAGATATCTTGAAGTGGAACTCACACTTTAGTTGAGCAAAAGTTCACTTAATCTTGCTTTTCAATAGTTTTGTAATATTCAAAACCTAAAATAACTAAACCCAAGACTGTAATGATTACTCCTAATATGAATGGAAACCCTAAGAATAGTGACTGTACGACTTCATCACCATATTGTTTCTCACCAAAAATTGCGTGCCATAACTTTGACTTTCCAGACCATGACGTAATTTGGGTTGCATATATAGCTCCAGATAAAATAATTGTTAGTGTTATTAATAATCCACCTAACATTATGAATCCGCCAATTACGATTCTTTTCATAAAAAACTCTCCTCCCTCTCTCTTGTTCTATTAGTGAACATATTCTATATTGAACAAACGCCTCTGCTTATGTAAGACTCAAGTTCGAGATATATCTTGTGGAATCTTTTACTTTAGCACCTGTTAATACAATAAGGATGACTTTTCCCTATGTATATGCATTCGCAAATGTCGAAGGTGAAAATGAAAGTTTATATTTTCCTTCAAGTTCTTTCTGTATTTTTTCTGTTAATTTCAATCCTTCTTTATTATGCTCTTCTTCAAGTTCAACGCCGTTAGGAACTATTCCACCGTTATCCCAATCAATCCATTCCACTACTTCTTAACCCATTCAAATAACTCCAGCTTCAAATCGAGTTTTATTGGAATTTCTTCTATGTCAAGGTTACAATTACAGCGATTACACCAGATAGGATCTGCGCCCACATCTCCTTCAACTTTTAATTCATTCGTTCCTTTTTGTTTACATAAACATCTCATATTATTTCCATCTCCATTTATGACCTTAATTTAAATTTCTTCAGTACCCTCTGACCCTTCGAAAGACACCTCATATAACCATTTGAAAAATGTAGTAAAAAAAGAGATCCCAATAATGTCAACGAGTGTCTGGTTATCAGATGAGAACAATACATTCCATAGCAAAAGGCCGACAATCATGCAGAAGAAGAATTTAATATAACTTATCACTTTGACCACCTCTAATCTTTACACGAAGACTCGTTAACAGTCCTACTTCGATATTTTCACTTCGTTTCTAATATATCTACTAAAGAAGACCCTATCTAGTTTCAAGCTTATTATTTTGTAGCTGATTCCCCCACAATCCTTTCCAACTCTTCACCAAAAAAGGAGACCATTCTTATTGAATAATCGCCCCCGTTCGTATTATAAGGTTAACCAGTTTATCTGGTTGACCTATTTTTTATAGGTATTTCCTATCGTTCTGAGAAAACACCCAAACATTCCTTGACGGGAATATTCCTTATAAGGAATAATTAATTTAACACCCAAGAGCCACATAGATTAAAGTGAAAAACTTGGAGGTGATCTATAATGTAACACCATACACTATTTATGAAAAATACACATGTTAGGAGAAAATTCATCATGAACGTACAAACATTTAGTGCACTAGCAGAACCCAACCGTCTTGCTATAGTCGACCTTCTACTTGACGAACCTCTTCCAGTGGGAGAGATTGCAGGGAAGTTAAACCTAAATCAGCCTCAAACTTCAAAACACCTTCGCGTTTTGAGCGAAGCTGGTCTTGTTGAGGTTCAGCCGCTAGCTAATCGTCGGATATATAAGCTAAGACCAGAACCACTTCAAGAGATGGATAAGTGGCTTGACTCCCACCGTCGAATGTGGGAATCGCGGATGGATCGGTTGGAAGGTTATCTTAATGGTTTAAAGGAAAAAAACACTGAATAGATGTTAGGCAACGAAACCATAAAAAAATCTTGCAGTGCCCCCCCTATAACTTATTTGGAGAGACTCACAAGTAGAAATATCAAGTTTTGAGACATAATAGTCATCCTTTCCCTAAGAGTATTTAACTTTGACGATGATGAAGATAAATACTTTGCTGTACAGGTAAAAGGTTTATACATTTCAAGGGAGGAATTAAAATGTCAATCAATGAATTAAAATCTAGAGTAGAGAACGATCGGGTGCTAGTACTGGAGCGCAACTTCGATGCCCCGCGCGACCTCGTGTTTAAAATGTTTAAAGAACCTGAGCATCTCAGGCATTGGTGGGGTCCAAATGGATGGGAACTTCCAGTTTGCCACGTTGATTTCCGACCGGGTGGCACTTGGCATTTCTGTATGAAGTGTATGGATCAGGGTCAAGGAGAATATTATGGGATGGAGTCTTGGGGAAAAGTCGTTTACAAGGATATTATTGAACCAGAGATGATTACTTATACCGATTATTTCTCGGATGCTGATGGTAATATTGACGAAACAATTCCTTCGTCCGAGATCACTTTGGAATTCATCGATATAGATGGAAAGACGAAGCTAATTAACCGGACAGAGTATGAGTCTGCGGAAGCTCTCAATAAAGTCATGGATATGGGCATGCTGCAGGGCATCACAGAAACTTGGAACCGCCTGGAAGAGCATCTGAAAGAAGTTAAATAACTAGTATAAAATCAGTAAGGTATTATTCATAATGAAAAGGAGGAATATCAATCACCAATCAAAAAATTGTCCCCCATCTGTGGTTTAATCAGGAAGCCAAAGAAGCAGCACAATTTTATACATCTATTTCCCCTGATTCAAAAATTACCAATATCACAACACTTCGTAATACGCCATCTGGAGATAGTGACGCCGTATCTTTTCATATTGCAGGATATTCATTCAAGGCCATAAATGGTGGTCCACATTTCCAATTTAATCCTTCTATTTCTTTTTTTATCAATTTTGACCCTTCTAAAGATAAGAACGCAAGGGAAAATTTAGATCAGGTTTGGGAAAAGCTGTCCCAAGGAGGTACACCACTTATGCCACTTCAAGAATATCCGTTCAGTAAACGTTACGGATGGATCCAGGATAAGTATGGCCTGACATGGCAGCTGATGCTCACGGACCCGGATGGTGAAGAACGACCATTTATCGTACCTTCATTGATGTATGTTCAAGATGTGGTAGGGAAGGCAGAAGAAGCCAGCGACTTTTATCTTTCTGTATTCAGTGAGTCAAGACGAGGGGATATCGCTCGTTATCCGGCAGGCATGGAACAAGATGAAGAAGGGACTGTAATGTTTACAGATTTTATGCTTGAAAAGCAATGGTTTGCTGCTATGGATAGTGCTCAGTCACATAATTTCAAATTTAATGAAGCTATTTCACTATTAGTGCGATGTGAAAATCAAGAAGAGATCGATTACTACTGGGAAAAGCTATCCTCAGATCCAAAAGCCGAACAATGTGGGTGGATAAAAGATAGGTATGGTGTCTCCTGGCAAATCTGGCCTGAAGTTTTGGGAGAAATGATGGCAAATGGGACAACAGAACAATTGAGGCGATTAACAAAAACATTTCTCCAAATGAAAAAAATTAATATAGAAAAATTAATAGAAACATATCAAGGTAAGTAATAATTATCTTGCTCTCAATTGATAATGAAGCTGGTTAGCGCCAGCTTTTTTTAATTTGACAATGTCAATCAAATACGACATTAAGAATCTCAAATAGGTCATAGGCTTATGTTAAGCAGTTGTTAGCAATAGGTAAGCGTTTGAGGTTATCTCCAGCTTTTCCCCTGCTCCACACCGAACGTGCTAGTTTCCCAGCATTCGGCGTTCCATCTAAAGGTATGTACTACATTATAAGTTCCTTTGTTACT
>NZ_QUAE01000020.1:0-60635 GCF_003386945.1 Halobacillus trueperi
TGAGATTTCCCTTTGCTTTAAGCAAATAAGATCCCTCAGAGACGATGAGGTTGATAGGTCCGAGGTGGAAGCGTGGTGACACGTGGAGCTGACGGATACTAATGGATCGATGACTTATCTATCTGATAAAAATCATTCGTGAAAAAAGCGTACCTTTTCAAACAAGATGTTTCCTTATCCAGTTTTGAGGGTTCACCTCAAACTTTATATTGATGTGGTGGTGAAGGCGAAGAGGTCACACCTGTTCCCATGCCGAACACAGCAGTTAAGCTCTTCAGCGCCGATGGTAGTCGGGTTTACCCCCGTGAGAGTAGGACGCCGCCACATCATTTGGAAAACCAGAAGATCCTTCTTCTGGTTTTTTTCTATATCTACTTCCTTAAACATAGATATAAAGAAAGGAGGGATAGCTTGAACTGGTCATATTTCTTTCATGATGACATTCTTTTGTTTGTATTCCGGTTATTTTTTGCACTCATTCTTTCAGGGGTGATTGGATTTGAAAGGGAAGTCAAGAATCATTCGGCTGGCTTCCGTACCCATATTCTTGTGGGGGTCGGGGCTTGTATGATGATGCTTCTTTCTTTATATGGATTTGAAACGTTCATTGATCAATATGAACAAGTCCGTTTCGACCCGGCTCGTATCCCTTCCTATGTAATTAGTGGCATTGGATTTTTAGGGGCGGGGACAATTATCGTCAACGGAATGACCATTAGAGGATTAACTACAGCAGCATCCATTTGGACGGTGGCTGGCATTGGTCTCGTCGTTGGTGCAGGGATGTATGATGTGGCGACGGTCACAACAATCTTCGTGCTTATGAGTTTAGTCTTCCTAAATAAGATAGAGAAAGAAAAGTTTAACGGGAATCGAAAAAACATTTATCAAGTAACCGTTGGTAAGGATGCCCCGGTTAATAAAGTGTTAACTGAATTCGAACAAATGAAGCTGGATGTCAGGAAAATAGATATTGTTGCCTTGGATCAAGACCAAAAAAAGGTTGTTGTTGAACTGAATAAAGGACAAAAGTATGATCGAGCCCTTCTTTTAGAACGTCTGTCTTTGATGGATGGTGTAGAAGAATGTGGACATCGGTATTAAAGGGCTGCACAGTTGAATCTGTGCAGTCTTTTTGTTTTATTTCATGATGAAAAGGGGAAACATAGAAGATGTAATTCTTCTAAACAAACAAGTTGCATGACAAAAGAAAATGAGTATAATAAAATTAAAGTCAAAGATAGTCAAAGTCAAAAGAGGGGGAGGGAGCATGCGGAATATCTCTGATGTTATTGAAGAATATCTCAAGGAGATCTTAGATGAAAATCGGCACCAGGCGATTGAAATCAAGCGTAGTGAACTTGCCGAGAAATTTGATTGTGTACCTTCTCAGATCAATTATGTGATTAAGACACGTTTTACAGTGGAAAAAGGATATATAGTGGAAAGTAAAAGAGGAGGCGGCGGGTATATTCGTATCAGCCGAATCCAACACCGTAAAGGGTCAGAGATGATTGAAGAGGTGATGGAGCTCATCAATCCCCATGTTTCTCAATCGAAAGCCATTGATGTTCTTGAAAGGCTGGTAGACTATGAGATCATCACTGATCGGGAAAGCAAACTGATGGCAAGTGTCATCGATCGCGACGTCCTAGCTTTTTCTTTACCTCTTCGTGATGAAGTTCGCGCGCGAATCATGACAGCCATGCTATTCACCCTTAAATACAAATGTTGAGTGAGAAGGGAGAGATTCAGATGGAGTGTCAGAAATGTCATCAGCGTCCTGCAACCGTCCATTTGACGCAGGTGATTAATGGTCAAAAATCAGAAGTCCATGTATGTGAAAAATGTGCGAAGGAAAATGGGTACATGAATTACGGGGAAGAGAACTTCACCTTGAATGATCTCCTTTCAGGTCTGTTCCATTCCGAGGGACCTTCTCCTTTAAAAGGGCAGAGCGCTCACTCTTATACTCAAAAGCCGAAACTGAAATGTCCCAACTGTGGGCTCAGCTATGAGGAGTTTGCAAGGATAGGGAAGTTTGGTTGTGCGGACTGCTATAAAACGTTCGATGAGCGCCTGAATCCCATCCTGCGCCGTGTTCACAGTGGGAATACCAGACATGATGGCAAGATTCCGAAACGTGAAGGTGGCAACTTGCACCTGAAAAAAGAGATGGAAGAATATAAAACTAATCTTCGACAATTAATTGAGCAGGAAGAATTCGAAGAGGCAGCGAAAGTTAGAGATAAGATAAGATCACTAGAAAGTCAACTGCATCATAGGGAGGATGGTGATGAGTAATGTCTTTACAGCAATTCATGAATGAAGCAATTAGTCCATGGATGAAGCAAGAAGGTCCGGACAGCGATATTGTACTCAGCAGCCGTATACGACTTGCTCGTAATTTCTCACAACATCCTTTTCCTATCATTGCTTCCGAAGAGACTTTGAACAAAGTATTGGAATTCTTCCAACAAGAGTTCCAAAAGAAGTCCTTCAGAGATTATAAAGATTTTGAGCTGGTCCAGATGAAAGATTTACAGCCAATTGAAAAGAGAGTGTTGGTAGAAAAACATTTGATCAGTCCACACTTGGCTGAAAAAGCGGAGAAGTCGGCTTCTCTCATTTCACAAAATGAGCAAGTATCAATCATGATTAATGAAGAGGATCATATTCGCATACAGTTATATTTCCCTGGTTTTCAGTTGGATCAGGCACTAGAACAAGCCAGTCAATTGGATGATTGGCTCGAAGAAAAAGTGGATTATGCTTTTGATGAGAAGCGTGGTTATTTGACCGCCTGTCCGACCAATGTAGGTACGGGGATGAGAGCTTCAGTTATGATGCACTTGCCCGCCCTATCCATGACGAACCAGATCAACCGGATGACACCGGCCATTAACCAGCTGGGTCTTGTGGTGAGAGGCATTTACGGGGAAGGTAGTGAAGCTCTGGGGAACATTTTTCAGATATCCAACCAGATTACCCTTGGTAAATCGGAAGAGGATATTGTGGAGGACCTTCACAGTGTCGTTAAGCAACTGATAGAACAGGAGAGAAAAGCAAGAGAAGCATTGATGACTCGTTCAAGCGTTCAGTTGGAAGACCGTATCTTTCGTTCCTATGGTGTTTTGACCAATAGTCGAATCATAGAATCTAAGGAGGCGGCGAAATGCCTTTCTGACCTGAGACTTGGCATTGATCTAGGATTCATCGATCATATCCCACGCACGATTTTAAATGAATTGATGGTTCTTACACAGCCCGGATTCTTGCAACAATACGCTAAGACTCCTTTATCCCCTGATGAAAGGGATGTAAGAAGAGCATCTTTAATTCGCGAACGACTTCAATTAGAAAATGAAGAATAATGTTAGGAGGGAATGTCCATGATGTTTGGGCGATTTACAGAAAGAGCACAAAAAGTATTGGCGCTGGCTCAGGAAGAAGCTGTTCGTTTAGGTCATAATAACATTGGCACGGAGCATATCCTTTTAGGCTTAGTTAGTGAAGGGGAAGGCATAGCTGCCAAAGCTCTGACCGCATTAGGCCTTGAGTCTTCAAAAATCCAACAAGAAGTAGAGAAATTAATCGGTAAGGGAGAGAAAGTTTCCCAAACGATTCATTATACGCCTCGTGCGAAAAAAGTCATCGAGCTTTCTATGGATGAAGCTCGTAAACTGGGACACTCTTACGTAGGAACAGAACATATTCTTCTTGGATTGATCCGTGAAGGAGAAGGAGTGGCTGCCCGTGTACTGAATAACCTGGGTGTGAGCTTGAATAAGGCTCGTCAGCAAGTTTTACAATTGCTTGGGAACAATGAGTCCACAGGAGGTCAAAACCGTCGTGGTGGCGGATCAGGTGCTCAGGCGGCGAATGCGAATACACCGACTCTTGATTCACTAGCACGTGACCTTACGGCGATTGCGAAAGAGGGCAACATTGACCCTGTCATCGGTCGAAGTAAAGAAATCGAGCGTGTCATCCAAGTATTGAGCCGTCGTACGAAAAATAACCCGGTTCTTGTCGGTGAGCCTGGTGTTGGTAAAACAGCCATCGCAGAAGGTCTGGCTCAGCAGATTATGAACAATGAAGTACCAGAGATTCTTCGCGATAAGCGAGTGATGACACTTGATATGGGTACCGTCGTTGCCGGCACCAAATATCGTGGTGAATTTGAAGATCGTTTGAAAAAAGTGATGGAAGAAATTCGTCAGGCGGGGAACATCATCCTGTTTATTGACGAGCTTCACACGTTGATCGGTGCTGGTGGCGCAGAAGGTGCCATTGATGCATCCAACATTCTTAAGCCGTCCCTTGCCCGAGGTGAGTTGCAATGTATCGGTGCCACGACACTCGATGAGTACCGTAAATATATTGAAAAGGATGCCGCTCTTGAGCGTAGGTTCCAGCCTATTCAGGTGGATGAACCGAACCTTGATGAATCCATCCAAATCTTGCAAGGTCTTCGTGACCGTTATGAGGCCCACCACCGTGTGACGATTACGGATGATTCCATTGAATCTGCGGTCCGTTTCTCTGATCGTTACATCACAGACCGCTTCCTACCGGATAAAGCGATTGACTTAATTGATGAAGCTGCATCCAAAGTCCGCCTGCGCTCCTACACAGCTCCACCGAACTTGAAAGAGTTAGAGCAAAAGCTTGAGGAAGTGCGAAAAGAGAAGGATGCTGCTGTACAGAGTCAGGAATTTGAAAAAGCTGCCTCCTTAAGAGACAGTGAACAGCGCTTGAGAGATGAGTTGGAACAAACGAAAGATGAGTGGAAAGAAAAGCAAGGGCAGGAGGATTCCGAAGTTACAGTGGAAGACATTGCTTCTGTCGTATCCACTTGGACGGGAGTGCCTGTATCCAAGATGACCAAAGATGAGAGTGAACGTCTCCTTCATCTCGAAGATACGCTTCACAACCGGGTCATCGGACAGGAAGAAGCAGTCAAAGCGATTTCCAAAGCAATCCGCCGTGCTCGTGCCGGACTTAAAGATCCGAAACGTCCAATCGGTTCGTTCATCTTCCTGGGACCAACAGGTGTCGGTAAAACAGAACTGGCCCGTGCCTTAGCAGAGAGCATGTTCGGAGAAGAAGATGCGATGATTCGAATCGACATGTCCGAGTATATGGAAAAACACAGTACGTCTCGACTTGTCGGGTCACCTCCAGGTTACGTCGGCTATGATGAAGGCGGGCAATTAACAGAGAAAGTACGCAATAAGCCTTACTCTGTTGTCCTCCTTGATGAAATTGAAAAGGCGCACCCGGAAGTATTCAACATTCTACTCCAAGTGCTTGAAGATGGTCGTCTGACTGATTCCAAAGGACGTGTGGTGGATTTCCGTAACACCGTGTTGATTATGACATCAAACGTTGGAGCTCAAGAATTGAAGCAAAACAAATATGTCGGTTTCTCCATGGGCGATGCGGATCAGGATTACAAAGACATGAAGTCTAAAGTTACGGATGCCTTGAAGAAAGCGTTCCGTCCAGAATTCCTGAACCGTATCGATGAAACGATCGTGTTCCATTCCCTAGAGAGAAAGCACATGAAAGATATCGTAACATTGATGGTCGAAGAGCTGCGTAAACGTCTGAAAGAACAAGAGATCGACTTTGTCTTGTCCGATGACGCTATTCAGCATATTGCAGAATCAGGGTTCGATCCTGAATACGGGGCCCGTCCATTGCGCCGCTCCATTCAGAAGAACGTTGAGGATCTGCTTTCAGAAGAACTCTTGAAAGAGAACATTGCAAAAGGGCAAAGTGTGAAAATTGATCTCGATGACGATAAGAACTTTGTCGTCTCCACGCAGCAAGAGTCTACAAATTAAATAGATGTATAGAAGTTATGAAGGCTTGACTACAGATGATTGAAGGAACGCGAAGAAAGGGCTGCTCCCTTTCTTCTATTTCATAGAAATCCATCATAAAGTGAACAGGGCCTAAGAAAAATCGGAAGGGTTTGCCTTCCGATTTTTTTCTTCTTCCGCTATGATTTTACTAAGAATGATTTAATACAATTGATAAGATTGTGAAACTCATTCACAATCTTTTACGTATAGAATAATAAGAATAAGGAGCGCGATGATCTTGGCAAAAAGGAAAACGAAGTTTGTTTGCCAGGAATGTGGGTATGAGACACCTAAATGGATGGGAAAATGTCCGGGGTGTAATCAATGGAACACGCTGGTCGAAGAAATGACGGCTGCTCCGGCGAATTCCAGACATGTGTTTCAGACAAGCTCCACTTCCGCAACAACGAAACCAGAAAAAATAACACAAATCAAATCACAAAAAGAACCGCGTATGCCGACGGATATGCCTGAATTCAACCGGGTTTTAGGTGGAGGAATCGTGGCGGGGTCTTTAGTTTTGATCGGCGGAGATCCGGGAATCGGTAAATCCACTCTTTTACTCCAAGTCTCTGCGCAGATCGCCAAAAAAGATTTTCCTGTCCTCTACATATCCGGAGAGGAGTCATCGAGACAAACGAAGCTTCGGGCCGAACGTTTGGATATTACATCCGATGAACTCTATGTTCTATCGGAAACGAACTTACAGGATGTCATCAACCAAATTGAAAACATTGAACCAAGGTTTGTGGTCATAGACTCGATCCAGACGATTTTCAAAGAAGACGTCACCTCTGCTCCAGGGAGTGTTTCTCAAGTTCGTGAGTGTACGAGTCATTTGATGAGAATTGCTAAAAGCAAAGGTATTCCTATTTTCATCGTTGGGCATGTTACTAAAGAAGGTTCGATTGCCGGCCCACGTCTGCTTGAACATATGGTGGATGCAGTTCTTTATTTTGAAGGGGAGAGGCATCACACATTTAGAATTCTAAGAAGTGTGAAGAACCGTTTCGGAAGCACTCATGAAATGGGAATCTTCGAAATGAAGGAGAAAGGTCTGGAAGAGGTTCTGAACCCTTCAGAGATTTTCCTCGAAGAACGCTCGCAAGGGGCTGCAGGTTCGATCGTAGTGGCTTCCATGGAAGGGACAAGGCCGGTACTTGTAGAAATACAAGCCCTGATTTCACCTACGGCTTACGGCAACCCGAGACGGATGGCTACAGGCCTTGATAACAGCCGGGTACCGCTTTTAATGGCGGTCTTGGAAAAGAGAGCAGGGCTCCTGCTTCAGAACCAGGATGCTTACGTAAAAGTCGCTGGTGGAGTGAAATTGGATGAGCCGGCGATTGACTTAGCGGTTGCGATCAGCATTGCCTCAAGTTTCAGGGATCAGTCTTCGAATGGAGATGATGTCGTCGTTGGGGAAGTTGGCTTAACGGGTGAGATACGAAGAGTGGCCAGAATTGAGCAAAGAGTCCAGGAAGCGGCGAAGTTAGGCTTTAAAAGGGTTATCATTCCGAAGAAGAACATGGATGGCTGGACGCCTCCTTCTCAAATCGAAGTGATCGGTGTCAGTACCGTTCAGGAGGCGATGAAGGTTACACTGGGGGATTCATAAATGGAATGGCATGAAATCAAAGAAAATGGCATCGGAGAAATTCTTCAGCTAGTGGCACCTGGGACCCCTTTAAGAGACGGGATTGATAATGTCCTACGTGCAAAGACAGGCGGGTTGATTGTGCTCGGATATGGCGACCACATGCGGGAACTTGTCGATGGTGGTTTCCATATCCAGTCTGATTTCACCCCCGCCCACCTTTACGAACTGGCGAAAATGGATGGGGCATTAATTTTGAATGATGAAGGGACGCGGATTCTTTATGCTAATGCGCAGTTGATGCCGGACCCGGACATCCTATCCACGGAAACGGGGATGAGGCACCGGACGGCAGAGCGTGTGGCTAAACAAACGGGCGCGCTCGTCATTGCTATATCTCAACGCCGAAACGTGATCACGTTGTATAAAGGCTCTCTCCGTTACTCACTGAAAGATATTGGTGTCATTTTGACGAAGGCCAATCAGGCGATTCAAACGTTGGAAAAGTATAAAAATGTCCTCGACCAAAGCGTAACGAATCTTGGCGCGATGGAGTTTGAAAACATGGTTTCCTTTTCCGAAGTCGTTCAGGTCGTCCACCGGATTGAAATGGTGCTACGGACGAAAACAGAGATTTTGAACTATGTGAATGAGCTTGGAACAGAGGGACGTTTGATTCAGCTGCAATTGACAGAATTAGTTTCGAATATCGAAGATGAAGCAACCTTGCTTTTGCGCGATTACAGTAAGCGTCCTGATTATGAACCATATTATATTTTGAGAAAAATGCAGGAAATCACCAATACGGAACTTCTCTCAGATGAGCAAGTATTGAAACTCTTGGGGTATTCACCGAATACGAAGTTGGCAGACCCTATCGTACCAAGAGGGTACCGGATTTTAAGCCGGATCCCTAGACTTCCCGTGCTCATTATTGAACACTTGGTCGAAAGATTCGGTACGTTGGAAGAATTGATCCAGGCTTCTCCGAAAGAGCTTGTTAAAGTCGATGGTGTCGGTGAGATTCGTGCGATGAAAATTAGAGATGGTCTTGACCGCATACAGGAACAATTGTTCGTAGACCGACATATATAAGAACATTGACTTATTTGTGAACAATGTGATATGATAATTTGTTTAACTCATTGACTTAATTTGGAAGTTGTGCTAAGTTAAAAACCATCATTCCTTTTTTATATGGTTAATGGTTGTTAGGTTTGGTCATACTGTGTTTGAGGAGGTGAATACAAGTGCTTAAACGTATCGTACAGTTGTTTATTGTCATAACCGGCGGAACTATCGGTTACCTCTATTTCCCAGAGCTGTTTACAACCATGGGTCTGACTTGGCAGAATTGGATTCAATCTGTCTTAGGGGCCGTACTAGGAGCACTTATATTATTTTTATTTACTTTTTGGATTGTGGATTATATTGTCGATTTTTTAAGGTGGGTCGAGGATACCCTCGTCCGGGCGCCGGTAGCGGATCTGCTGTTCGGTAGTCTCGGTTTGATTGTCGGGCTGATCATCGCCTACTTGATCAACATCCCTGTACAAGATATCCAGATTCAAGTGGTTAACCAGGTCGTCCCGATCTTTTTAACATTCTTATTAGGCTACTTCGGTTTTCAGGTCGGTTTTAAGCGTAAGGATGAATTCTTGAACTTGGTTTCAAAGAAAGACAGGAAGCCAGAGGAAGAGCGTCAGGGAGATTCAACTGCGGATCCTGCTCTGATTCCGAAACGAAAAATTTTGGATACAAGTGTCATCATTGATGGCCGCATCGCGGATATTTGTGATACACATTTCCTTGAAGGAACGATTGTGATTCCGCAATTCGTATTGGAAGAATTGCAGCACATCGCTGATTCATCCGATGGTCTGAAAAGAAATCGTGGTCGTCGTGGGTTGGATGTCTTGAACCGTCTTCAAAAAGACCTCCCGGTGAATGTTGAAATTTACGAAGGGGATTTCGAAGACATTCAGGAAGTGGACAGTAAGCTTGTGAAGCTTGCGAAGGTAATGAACGGAATTGTTGTAACGAACGATTTCAACTTGAATAAAGTTTGTGAGTTTCAGAATGTCCAAGTCTTGAACATTAATGATCTTGCGAATGCTGTTAAACCGGTCGTGCTTCCAGGAGAAGAGATGACGATTCAAGTCATCAAAGACGGGAAAGAGCAGAATCAAGGGGTCGCCTACTTGGATGACGGCACAATGATCGTAGTCGAAGAAGGAAAAGACTTTATCGGAAAGACGATTGAAGTCGTAGTCACAAGCGTGTTGCAGACATCAGCCGGCCGTATGATCTTTGCAAAGCCGAAATCACTTGAAAAAGCCTTGTAAAAACGGTATAAACAAATAGAGAATGACAAAAGTGATAACATGCGTGTTATCGCTTTTGTTGTTTTATGAACGTCTAAACAAACGTAGGATGGATACGCATGAAAAAATATACAGCCATTATACTTGCGGCAGGACAGGGTAAACGGATGCTCGCCGGTCGTAATAAGCAGTTTTTGAAAATCGGTGACCAGCCACTGATCTGTCACACCCTTTCCGTTTTTGATCAAGATGAGTGGTGTGAAGAGTTGATCATAGTAACCAATGAACGCGAACGGTCTCAGATGGAAGAACTTCTAAAAAAATATCCGCTCCGACAATCGGTTCATCTTGTTGATGGGGGAGCAGAACGGCAGGATAGTGTATTTGCAGGGCTGGAAGCTGTTCGAAACAGAGAGCTTCCTGTTTTTATTCATGACGGCGCGCGCCCGTTTGTACCCCAAGAGCTCTTACACGAACTGTCTGTGACGGCATACGAAAAAAAGGCCGCACTTCTTGCCGTACCTGTGACGGATACAATCAAGCAGAAGTCAGACCATGGTTTGGATACACTGGATAGAAGTACGTTATGGGCGGCTCAGACACCTCAAGCCTTCTCTTATGATTTAATTTATGAAGCGCATGAACGAGCGAGGAAAAGCAGATACTACGGCACAGATGACGCTTCCCTCGTGGAGCGGTTGGACAAAGATGTGGCAATCGTGAAGGGAAGCTATGACAATATCAAGCTTACGACTCCGGAAGACTTACATAAAGCCCAAGCTTACTTGAGTAATCAAAGAAATGGAAAGGTGGAGGATGGCCCTATGTTTCGTGTCGGCCAAGGATTTGATGTACACCAATTGACGGAAGGACGTCCATGTATCATTGGAGGTATTGAAATCCCACATGAGAAAGGGCTGCTCGGCCACTCAGATGCAGATGTTCTTCTTCACACCATTGCAGATGCATGTCTTGGAGCGATTGGCGAAGGGGATATCGGTAAACATTTTCCAGACACGGATCCTGCTTTTAAAGACGCCGACTCCGGCAAATTGCTTCAGCATGTGTGGGATATCGTGACAGAGCATGGATATGAACTTGGGAATATGGATTGTACGGTCATTGCCCAGGCACCAAAAATGGCCCCCTACATTGAAGAAATCCGTGAAAACATCGCTTCCCTCCTCAGGGTTGAACCTGGACGGATCAACGTGAAAGCAACGACGACGGAAAAACTCGGCTTTACGGGCCGGAATGAAGGAATTGCTGCTCAAGCGGTTGTCCTTTTGCAAAATAATCAGCATTCCTAGACAAAAAATGATAAAATAAGTCAAGGATATAGACCGGAATAGGAAAGGAGAACAATTATGTCTAACGAAGTACGGGTGCGCTATGCACCAAGTCCGACAGGGCACCTTCACATTGGTAATGCAAGGACTGCTCTATTCAACTACCTTTATGCGAAAAATGCAGGTGGAAAGGTAGTGATTCGTATTGAGGATACGGATGAAAAACGAAACGTCGAGGGCGGAGAAAAGAGCCAGCTCGACTACTTGAAGTGGTTGGGAATTGAATGGGACGAGAGTTCAGAAAAAGGCGGCGAATATGGTCCTTACCGTCAGATGGAACGTCTCGATATTTATAAGAAATATGTGGACGAATTGATGGAACGCGGTCTTGCTTATAAATGTTATATGACTTCAGAAGAGCTTGAAGCAGAACGTGAAGCGCAAATGGCACGAGGCGAAGCGCCGAAATACTCTGGGGCGCACCGCGACCTTACAGAGGAACAAATCGCAGCATTTGAAGCGGAGGGCCGTAAGCCTAGTATTCGTATCCGTGTCCCTGAAAACCATACGTACACGTTCAATGATATCGTCCGTGGCGACATTACTTTTGAATCCAGTGATTTTGGTGATTGGGTCATCGTTAAGCAGAACGGAACACCAACGTATAATTTCGCTGTTGCGATTGATGATTACTTAATGAAAATTACACACGTCCTTCGTGGGGAAGAGCATATTTCCAATACACCGAAACAAATGATGGTGTATGAAGCATTCGATTGGGAACCTCCGAAGTTCGGTCATATGACGTTGATCCTCAACGAAGAGCGCAAGAAACTGAGTAAGCGTGATCAGCACATTCTTCAGTTTATTGAACAATATAAGAACCTTGGATACCTTCCAGAAGCTCTCTTCAACTTCATCACTTTACTAGGCTGGTCGCCAGTTGGGGAAGAAGAAATTTTTACACAGGATCAGCTTGTTGAAATCTTTGATGCGGACAGACTTTCCACTTCACCTGCGGTCTTCGATCCCGCGAAGCTGAAGTGGATGAACAACCAGTATATCAAAGCCTCTGATTTGGACCGCGTAGTCGAACTTGCCCTTCCTCATTTAGTTGAGGCTGGACGCTTGTCTGAAGATATGAGCGAGGAAGATCGCAAGTGGGCTCGGGAACTGATCAGCCTTTATCAGGAACAACTGAGCTACGGAGCAGAAATCGTCGAGCTTACCGAATTGTTCTTCAAACAGGAAATTCAGTATGATGAAGCTGCGATGGAAGTTCTTGAAGGTGAACAAGTACCGGAAGTGTTGGAAACGTTCAAGAAGAACCTTCGTGAGCTTGAAGAATTCACACCTGAAAACATTAAAAAGCAAATCAAAGCTGTTCAAAAAGAAACCGGCCATAAAGGGAAAAAGCTGTTCATGCCTGTCCGTGTCGCCACAACAGGTCAAACCCATGGCCCTGAACTTCCGAACGCGATTCACTTGCTTGGGCTGGAAACGGTAACGGTCCGTCTGAATGATGTATTAAGCAAGTTACAAGCTTAATTCGTTCACAAGTGGGAAAGAATATCATATAGTAGAGATACCTATACGAAACGTTGATGAGGAGAAGTAAAGGGCCCCTCTCTTCTACAGAGAGAATCACCACGGCTGGGAGTGATTCGTAGAGAAGCCTTTGAAATGCACCTCGGAGTCTTCGGCTGAACGAAGTATGCCGAAGCGGGTACCTTCCGTTATCAAGGGTGAAGCGGGGAAGGCAAAAAAGCCGATCCCAAACAGAGTGGAACCACGTTCGACGCGTCTCTGTGCCATTGGCACAAAGGCGCGTTTTTTATTTTTATGGGGAACGCTTCTGTTTCAGTACAAGGAGGGGAGCAAGTATGGGGCTGTTCAAAATGTTTAAAGAAGATGTCGATGTGGTGTTCGATCAAGATCCTGCTGCTCGTTCTTATATTGAAGTGATTCTGACCTATTCAGGACTGCATGCGATATGGGCACACCGGGTGGCCCATGCTTGTCACAAACGGAAGTTTTTCTTCCTGGCCCGGCTCATATCCCAATGGAGCCGCTTCCTGACAGGCATTGAAATCCATCCCGGAGCGAAAATCGGGCGGCGGTTTTTCATCGATCATGGCATGGGGGTCGTCATTGGGGAAACGTGTGAGGTTGGAGATAATGTGACGATCTTTCAAGGGGTGACGCTTGGAGGGACAGGGAAAGAAAAAGGGAAAAGACACCCGACTCTCCTTGATAATTCATTAGTCGCCACAGGAGCGAAAGTGCTGGGGTCGATCACGATTGGGGAAAACTCTAAAGTAGGGGCCGGTTCTGTTGTGCTCCACGATGTTCCGAACAATTCGACGGTCGTCGGCATCCCTGGTCATGTCGTCATCCAAGATGGCAAGAAAGTCCAAAAGAAGGACCTGGACCATCACAAACTCCCAGATCCTGTGTACGACCGTTTGAATGAGATCGAGAAGGAAATGGCGGAACTGCGCAAACAATTGGAGGAAACCAAAGGAGTGAACCAACATGGCGATTAACATATACAACACACTGACAAGAAAAAAAGAGCCGTTTCAGCCGCTGGAAGAAGGAAAAGTGAAAATGTACGTTTGCGGTCCAACGGTTTATAACTACATTCACATTGGGAACGCAAGGCCGGCGATCGTATTCGATACAGTGAGAAGATACTTTGAATACAGAGGCTACGATGTGCACTATGTGCTCAACTTTACGGATGTCGATGACAAATTGATTAAAGCAGCGAATGAAATGGGCGAAGGAGTCACAGATATCGCCAATCGCTTCATTACGGCTTACAAAGAAGATGTAGGTGCCCTCGGCGTAAAAGAAGCAGTGGATCATCCACGCGTGACCGAAAACATGGATGAGATTATCAGCTTTATCCAGGGATTGATCGACAAAGGCTTCGCTTATGAAGCGGGAGGGGACGTGTATTTCCGTACGCGATCCTTCGACCAATACGGAAAGCTTTCTCACCAGTCCATTGATGAGTTAAGGTCCGGGTCGAGAATTGAAGTCGGGGATAAAAAAGAAGATCCGCTTGATTTCACCCTTTGGAAAGATGCGAAAGAAGGTGAAATCACATGGGATAGTCCGTGGGGGAGTGGCCGCCCGGGTTGGCATATCGAGTGCTCCGCGATGGCGAAGAAATACCTTGGCGAAACGATCGATATCCATGCAGGTGGGCAGGATTTGACCTTCCCACACCATGAGAATGAGATCGCGCAATCAGAAGCCCATAATGGGGAATCTTTTGCGCGCTATTGGATGCATAACGGGTACATTAATATTGACAACGAAAAAATGTCGAAGTCCCTCGGTAACTTCATCCTTGCCCATGATCTAGTGAAAAAGCATGACCCTCAAGTGATCCGCTTTTTCATGCTGAGTGTACAATACCGTCATCCAATCAACTTCAGTGATGAGTTATTGAAAGGGGCGAAAAGCAGCTTTGACCGCATCAAGAATGCGTATGAGAACATCCAACATCGGAAAGAATCCACGATGAGCTTAGAGGATGATCAAGGCGAGTGGCTTGATAAAGTGGCTGGGTTCAAGGAGCAATTCATTAAAGAAATGGATGATGACTTTAACACGGCGAATGCGATTTCTGTCCTGTTTGATTTAACTAAAGCGGCGAACTTATATTTACAGGAAGACCAGACTCATGAAAAGGTATTAACGGCCTTTCAAGAGTTGTTCGAAGAATTGACAGGTGTCCTCGGCATTCAGCTGCAGGCACAGGAAGAATTGCTTGATGAGGAAGTGGATGCTCTGATCGAGGAGCGTAAGCAAGCTAGAAAGAACCGAGACTTCGCACGTGCCGACCAAATTCGTGATGAGTTGAAAGATCGCAATATTATCCTTGAAGATACATCCCAGGGCACGAGATGGAAGCGAGGGTAAGACAATGGCGATCGCAAATGCGAAACAAATGAAGAGTCTTGCTCTCGCCTATATGGGTGACTCTGTTTATGAGCTTTATGTCAGACAGCATCTGCTGGAAAAAGGAGAGGTAAAGCCTCAACACCTTCACCAGGCAGCGATCCAGTTCGTATCGGCTGTGTCGCAGGCGAATGTTGTTAATGTATGGCAGGAAGAAGGAACGCTCACGGAAGAAGAGGAAGGTGTGCTTAGGAGAGGGCGGAACGCTAAATCGGGATCCGTCCCTAAAAACACCAATGTACAAACCTATCGTTATTCGACCGCATTCGAAGCAGTGTTAGGGTTTTTGTATTTATCCGGACAAACGGAGCGGCTGGAAATATTGATAAAGCATGCAATTCAAATCGTTGAAGAAAGGAGTGAAGCGTAATGAGTGGAGAATGGATCATCGGAAAGAACCCGGTACAGGAAGCCATCCGGTCCGGCAGACCGATCAATAAAGTGATGGTATCGGATCACCTGCAGCACCAGGCGTATAAAAAGCTTGAGCAGTTGGCCAAAGAACAAGGACTCATTGTCCAAAAAGTGCCAAAGAAGAAAATAGATCAGCTCGTGGATGGAAATCACCAGGGGGTCATTGCTTCGGTGGCTGCGTATGAATACAGTGATTTGGAAGATTTATTTGCGAAAGCAGAAGAAAAGGACGAGCCTCCATTTTTCATTATTTGTGATGAAATTGAAGATCCTCACAACCTCGGCTCCATTCTGCGTACGGCAGATGCGGCAGGAGCTCATGGTGTCATCATACCGAAAAGGCGTTCTGTGTCTTTAACGGCAACCGTTGCGAAAACGTCGACAGGTGCGATTGAGTATATACCAGTTGCTCGTGTAACGAACCTTGCCCGGACGATTGATGAGTTGAAAGAAAGGTTTGTATGGGTGGTCGGAACAGACGCTGTGGGTACGGAGGATTACCGTCAGCTTGACGGGAAAATGCCAATTGCCCTCGTCATTGGAAGTGAAGGTCGCGGCATGAGCCGATTAACGAAAGATAAGTGTGATTGGACGGTCAGCCTGCCGATGGCTGGAGAAGTGACTTCTTTGAACGCGTCTGTAGCTGCTTCCCTTTTGATGTACGAAGTCTATAGGAAGCGCCATCCGTTAGGGGAATAAGGCATGAACGTCTTAATTGTTGATGGATATAATATGATTGGCGCTTGGCCGGAATTGAAAAATCTAAAGGAGAAAGATCTCGGGCAGGCCCGGGATCTCCTTATAGAGATGATGGCGGAGTATCAATCCTATACCGGGGACCGGATCATGATTGTTTTTGATGCTTATCATGTCCGGGGAGTTGAAAAAAAACAAAAAAATTACAAAGTGGAAGTCATCTTTACAAAAGAGAATGAAACCGCTGATGAACGGATCGAAAAACTTGCTGGAGAATTGAATGATGTTCGTACTCAAGTCTATGTAGCTACTTCCGATTATGCTGAACAACGCACCATCTTCGGGCAGGGAGCTTTCAGGAAATCAGCAAGAGAGCTGTATATCGAAGTAAAGAATATTGAAAACCAAATAGAGAAAGATGTCGAAAGCCAGAATCAATATCCCTATCAATCTAAAATACCAATCAATAAAGAGGTGAGGGAACTCTTTGAGAAATGGCGGCGAGGAGATAAATAATTCTGACAACTTGTTGACGCTTTTCAGAATCGTACTGTATAATATTGCTATATTGAGGTAGCACGGTCGGAGGGATCCTGTGTGAGCATCTTACAAACGGAGAAAAGCACCAATGATTTGGATCTTAGCAAGCTTGATGACGAAGAAGTCGTTGAACGGATTAATCAAGGACAAGTCCAGGCGCTAGATTACTTGATCAATAAGTACAAGAATTTTGTGCGCGCGAAAGCTCGGACTTACTTTCTTATTGGCGCAGACCGGGAGGATATCGTCCAGGAGGGGATGATCGGTCTTTACAAAGCCATCCGCGATTACAGAGAGGGTAAGCTGTCATCCTTCAAAGCCTTTGCAGAATTATGTGTCACCCGTCAAATTATCACCGCAATTAAAACCGCCACAAGACAGAAGCATATCCCGTTGAATTCCTACGTTTCTTTGGACAAGCCCATTTATGATGAGGAATCAGATCGGACATTACTGGATGTCATCGCTGGTTCAAAAGCTATCGACCCACAAGAATTGATTGTTAATAAAGAGAAGTTTTCAGACATGGAAGAAAAAATGTCGGAGTTATTAAGTGATTTAGAGAAAAAAGTGCTGACCCTCTACTTGGACGGACGTTCCTACCAGGAGATTTCGGTCGAGCTCGATCGACACGTGAAATCTATTGATAACGCTTTACAACGTGTGAAGAGAAAGCTCGAAAAATACTTGGAAATCAATGAAATCACTCTATGAAAGCTGCATTGACAGTAATCGGTAAGAGTGCTACATTTAGTGAGTATGTGTAAACCTCTCTAGATTGAGGTGACGGATAATGAGAAAAAAAGTCATTTTAGCTTGTACAGAATGTTTAAGTCGGAATTATAGTTCATATATAAATCGATCCAACCAATCCGAACGTCTTGAAGTCCGCAAGTTTTGTAAAAAGTGCGGAACGCATACTTTACACCGCGAGACGAAATAGAGAAGGAAGCCAGTTGGCGCAAGTTTGGGGGTATTACAGCATGTTTAAGTTCTTCAAGAATGTAGCACGAGAGATGAAGAAGGTTAGTTGGCCCAAAGGTCAGGAACTGTGGAAGTACACGATTACGGTAATTTTGACTGTCACTTTCGTAGCTGTATTCTTCGCTATTGTAGATCTTGGGATTTCCCAGGTGCTTGAACTCATCGCTCAAGAATAGTAGAGTGGATTTTATGCTATAATAGGAGATAGACTTACAAAAAACCCGTTCCGCGGGTTTTTTCATGTTGGAGTAATATTCATCAACTCTAGTATAAGGGAGGGAAGGGCAAGCACTTGTCCTGCGAATATGGAAAAAAGATGGTATGTAGTGCACACCTATTCAGGTTATGAGAACAAGGTAAAAACAAACCTGGAGAAGCGTGTGGAATCAATGGGAATGGAAGACAAGATCTTCCGCGTACTTGTTCCCGAGGACGAAGAAACAGAAATCAAAAATGGCAAGAGGAAAGTGGCGAAGAAAAAAGTATTCCCTGGTTATGTATTGGCTGAAATGGTCATGACGGATGATTCCTGGTACGTTGTAAGGAACACGCCGGGTGTGACTGGTTTCGTAGGATCCACCGGTTCCGGATCCAAGCCGATCCCTCTCCTGCCGGAAGAAGTAGAGACGGTCCTTAAGCGTATGGGCATGAACGAACAGCCGAAAGCAGAGGTTGACTTCGAGGTGAAGGAAAGTGTTAAAGTAACAGACGGACCTTTCGCAAACTTCACAGGATCCATTGAATATATTGATACGGACAAACAAAAAGTGAAAGTCCACGTCAATATGTTCGGGCGTGAAACTCCGGTAGAGTTAGACTTTACCCAAATCGAAAAATTATAAAATTCATCTCTCCCCTTGCATATTGGAAATAAAGATGCTAGAATTTTTATGTTCTATATGCGCCCCAAAAGAGGGCGATTGCGTAGATATCGCAATGAGTGGGAGGGGTTGAACCCTATTACCACATCACGGACTTTAAGGAGGTGTGTCTCGTGGCTAAAAAAGTTATTAATGTTGTAAAGCTTCAGATTCCTGCAGGTAAAGCGAACCCAGCACCGCCAGTTGGACCAGCACTAGGTCAAGCAGGTATTAACATCATGGGATTCTGTAAGGAATTTAACGCTCGTACACAGGAACAAGCAGGTACGATCATTCCAGTAGAAATTACGGTTTATGAGGACCGTTCCTTTACATTCGTTACGAAAACTCCACCAGCTGCTGTTCTTCTTAAGAAAGCGGCAGGAGTTGAATCAGGTTCCGGTGAACCGAACCGTAACAAAGTAGCTTCTGTTAAACGCGACCAAGTGCGCGAAATCGCAGAAACGAAAATGCCTGATTTGAACGCTGCTGACGTTGAAGCTGCAATGCGCATGGTTGAAGGTACAGCGCGCAGCATGGGAATTACGATCGAAGATTAATCCCACAGCGTCACATGGAGATAGGAAAAGGTTGCGGAAATGGAGCTTGTGACTCTTTCGCAACCTTTATTCGTGGGAGGAAAATCCGTTAAAACCACAACGAGGAGGAAATTAATAATGGCTAAGAAAACGAAAAAGCAACAAGAGCTAGCGAAGCTTGTTGACCGTACAAAAGCTTATGATGTGCAAGAAGCAATCAAGCTTGTAAAAGAAACTTCAAAAGCGAACTTTGACGAAACTGTCGAAGCAGCATTCCGTCTAGGTGTAGATCCTAAGAAAGCGGACCAACAGATCCGTGGCGCGATGGTGCTTCCGCACGGTACAGGTAAATCTCAGCGTGTGCTTGTTTTCGCTAAAGGTGATAAAGCGAAAGAAGCAGAAGCAGCAGGTGCTGACTACGTAGGAGAACAAGACCTAATCAACAAGATCAACCAAGGTTGGTTCGAGTTTGATGTCGTAGTAGCAACTCCTGACATGATGGCTGAAGTTGGTAAGCTAGGTCGTGTACTAGGACCAAAAGGTCTTATGCCGAACCCTAAAACAGGTACAGTGACATTCGAAGTAGAAAAAGCTGTTAACGAAATCAAAGCAGGTAAAGTAGAATACCGCGTTGATAAAGCAGCAAACATCCATGTTCCAATCGGAAAAGCTTCTTTCGATGAGAACAAGTTGGCTGAAAACTTCGCAGCAATCACTGAAACACTTGTTAAAGCGAAGCCACAAGCATCTAAGGGAACTTATATGCGTAACGCTGCTGTTTCATCTACGATGGGACCTGGAATCAAAGTAGACGTTTCTGGTTACACGAAGTAATAAAAAAGTGTTGACTTTCCGTTATCTACGATATATACTAGGTAGCGTTGTATAAATAAATACGTTATACCGTAGACAGCAGGTGTGGGTTTCCGCTTAATGTCCTGCCGAGGTGTGTGATATAAATAGAGCAGCGCGATCTGCCCTGCTCTATAAAACACCTCCATGTCTATGTGGAGGTGTTTTTTTACGAGTAAAACCTTCGAACGGTATGATGAAAAGTCAATAGGAGGTGGAACAATGAGCAGTGTTATCGAACAGAAGAAACAGATTGTATCTGACTTGGCTGACAAGTTCCGCAACAGTAAATCTGCAGTCGTTGTAGACTACCGCGGACTTGATGTAGCAGAAGTTACTGAACTTCGTACCCAGCTTCGTGAAGCAGGCGTAGATTTCAAAGTGTATAAAAACACAATGGTCCGTCGTGCTGCTGACGAAGTAGAGCTATCTGAACTTAACGAAGTCCTTCAAGGACCGACAGCTGTCGCTTTCCATGAAGACGATGCTGTAGCTGCGGCTAAAGTATTGAACAACTTCGCTAAAGATCACGATAGCCTTGAAATCAAAGGTGGGGTAGTTGAAGGACAAGTTGCAACTCTTGAGCAAATCAAAGAACTTGCAAACCTTCCAAACTACGAAGGTCTTGTATCTATGTTCCTAAGCGTACTACAAGCACCTATCCGCAACTTCGCTTACGCTACGAAAGCGATCGCGGATCAAAAAGAAGAAGAAAGCGCGTAAGTTAGCGTTCGTTTAAACTATAACAACAAACACTAAGGAGGAAATTTCTCATGTCTAACGAACAAATTATCGAAGCGATTAAGGAAATGTCTGTTCTTGAGCTTAACGATCTAGTTAAAGCAATTGAAGAAGAATTTGGTGTATCTGCTGCAGCTCCAGTTGCTGCTGGCGCGCCTGCTGCAGGTGGCGAAGCTGCTGAAGAGCAAACTGAATTTGATGTAGTACTAGAATCTGCTGGATCTTCTAAGATCAAAGTAGTTAAAGCAGTACGTGAAATCACTGGTGCTGGTCTTAAAGACGCGAAAGAAATGGTTGATGGTGCTCCGGCAACAATCAAAGAAGCTATTTCTAAAGAAGAAGCTGAAGAGATCAAGTCTAAGCTTGAAGAAGCAGGCGCATCTGTCGAAGTTAAGTAAGAGAATGTTTAAAGTAAAGCTCGCTGATTTATCGGCGGGCTTTCTTTTTCTTAACAGGGATATTTAGCAAGAGTGCACATGTTTTGCTAGACTTGCTAGAAACAGGGAAAAAACCTTGCCATTTCAATAGATGAAAAAGAAGGTGTTCGGATTATGTCGGAGCATTATTATTCAAAGAAAACAACGACGAGCAGTGAAGAAAAAACGTGGAACTTTGAGTTGCTCGGTCATGTGTTCGCATTCACGACGGATCATGCCGTCTTTTCTAAAAAGGAAGTGGATTTTGGATCGCGTTTATTGATTGAAACCTTTCAAGAACCAGGTGTTCAAGGGGACATTCTTGACCTTGGTTGTGGCTATGGCCCGATCGGTTTGTCTCTAGCTAAAGCTCATGAAGGTCGTCACGTATTCATGGTCGACGTTAATGAGAGAGCTTTGGGACTTGCGGAGAAGAACGCAGCGGATAATGAAGTTGCGAACATTACGATTCGAGAAAGTGACCGTTTACAGGGAATAGAAGATCAGAAGTTTGCTGCTATTCTTACAAACCCGCCTATCCGAGCCGGTAAACAAGTCGTCCACACGATGTTTGAAGAAGCGAAGGAAGCTCTACTTGTTGAAGGGGAGTTGTGGGTCGTGATTCAAAAGAAGCAGGGGGCGCCGTCTGCAAAGAAGAAACTCGAAGAATTGTTCGGGAACGCAGAGGTCATGGAAAAGCAGAAAGGGTATTACATCCTTAAAGCTAAAAAGTTTGACTAGCCCTATTAGTTGTGCTAGTATTGAAAAATGCCAATATATCTGAAGTCTGTCAAGTATTTTTTTAGAAATGTGTATAAAAAGTTGATAGATGGTCAGAATGGTAAAATCGAACACTGAAAGTAAATGAGGTTTTTATGTATGAAAAGCCTTTTTCTTTTTTGTCTAACGTTAGAGAGAAATGAAGAATCACCATTCGTTGCGAAACGGATGTTTAAATAGTGCTTGTGGCAAGATCAACCGCAAGCCTGTTCGGCATGTCTTGCCGGACCCTTTTTTCGTTATTAAAATGCTTGATTTGAGGGGTGAATCAGTTGACAGGTCAACTAGTTCAGTATGGACGACACCGCCAGCGCAGAAGTTATGCACGCATCAGTGAGGTATTAGAATTACCGAACTTGATTGAAATTCAAACCGCTTCTTACGATTGGTTCTTAGAAGAAGGTTTGAAGGAAATGTTTCAGGATATTTCCCCAATCGAAGATTTCACAGGTAATTTGTCATTGGAGTTTGTGGACTACAGCCTTGGCGAACCAAAGTATCCAGTCGATGAGTCAAAGGATCGCGATGTAACATATAACGCACCACTTCGTGTGAAAGTACGTCTCTTAAATAATGAGACGGGAGAAGTGAAGGAACAAGAAGTATTTATGGGTGACTTCCCGCTTATGACAGACACAGGTACCTTTGTAATCAATGGTGCTGAGCGTGTTATTGTTTCTCAGCTTGTTCGTTCTCCTAGCGTGTACTTTAACAAGAAGATTGACAAGAATGGTAAGAGAGGTTACACAGCTACCGTCATCCCAAACCGCGGAGCGTGGCTTGAGTTTGAGACCGATGCAAAAGACGTGGTACACGTCCGTATCGATCGTACTCGTAAGTTGCCGATCACCGTGCTTTTACGTGCTTTAGGATTCGGCACTGACCAGGAGATCATCGATCTTATTGGTGACAACGAATACTTGAAGAACACGTTGGAAAAAGACAATACGGAAAACACAGAGAAAGCGTTGCTTGAAATCTACGAGCGTCTACGCCCTGGCGAGCCGCCGACGGTAGAAAATGCGAAAAGCTTGCTTGTTTCCCGTTTCTTCGACCCGAAACGCTATGACCTAGCCCGTGTGGGTCGTTATAAAATGAATAAAAAGCTTCACATCAAAGATCGATTGTTCAATCAAACGCTGGCAGAAACGCTGGTGGATGAAGAAACAGGCGAAGTGATCGCTGAAAAAGGGGACAAGATCGATCGTCGCCTATTGAATAAGCTGATCCCTCACTTTGATGACGAAGAAGGCACATTGAGTGAAGAATCGCTGGACCCGGTAGACGGAGTCCTTGAAGATCCTATCCAGGTTCAGTCTGTCAAAATTGTTGACCCGACGGACCCAGAAGGTGAACGTTCCATCAATGTCATCGGTAATGCAAACATTGACCGTGACGTGAAGAACATTACCCCTGCGGATATCCTTTCTTCCATCAGCTATTTCTTCAACTTGTTGCACGATGTTGGTGGAACAGATGACATCGACCACCTTGGAAACCGCCGTCTGCGTTCTGTTGGTGAATTGCTGCAGAACCAATTCCGAATCGGTCTTTCCCGTATGGAGCGTGTGGTTCGTGAGCGTATGTCTATTCAAGATACGTCCTCCATTACACCACAACAATTGATTAATATTCGTCCTGTGATTGCTTCAATCAAAGAGTTCTTCGGAAGCTCTCAACTATCTCAGTTCATGGACCAAACGAACCCGCTTGCAGAACTGACGCACAAACGTCGTCTTTCAGCATTGGGGCCTGGTGGTCTGACTCGTGAACGTGCAGGATTTGAAGTTCGTGACGTACACTACTCCCACTATGGTCGTATGTGTCCAATTGAAACGCCGGAAGGACCAAACATCGGTTTGATCAACTCCCTTTCCTCCTATGCGAAAGTGAATGAGTTTGGTTTCATCGAGACACCTTACCGCCGCGTTGATCCAGATACGAATAAAGTAACAGCTCAAATTGATTATCTGACAGCTGATGAGGAAGACAATTACGTTGTCGCTCAGGCGAACGCTAAGCTTGAAGATGATGGAGCTTTTACAGATGAAGAAGTTATTGCTCGTTTCCGTGGTGAAAACACTGTTGTCAGTCGTGACCGTATCGACTACATGGACGTATCACCGAAGCAGGTTGTCTCTGCAGCGACCGCATGTATTCCTTTCCTTGAGAACGATGACTCCAACCGTTCCTTGATGGGTGCGAACATGCAGCGTCAAGCTGTACCATTGCTCAAGCCTGATGCGCCGCTTGTCGGTACAGGTATGGAGTATGTGTCAGGTAAAGACTCAGGGGCTGCGGTCATTTGCAGACACGAAGGAATTGTTGAGCGCGTAGAAGCGAAAGAAGTTCGTGTCCGCCGTATTTCTGAAGTAGATGGCAAAGAGGTCGAAGGAGACCTTGATCGTTATCGTCTGCAGAAATTCATTCGATCCAACCAGGGAAGCTGTTACAACCAGCGTCCGATTGTTTCTAAAGGGGATCGCGTTAAGCAAGGTGAAATCCTGGCTGACGGACCTTCCATGGATATGGGTGAACTGGCACTGGGTCAAAACCCGCTTGTTGCCTTCATGACATGGGACGGTTACAACTATGAGGACGCGATCATCATGAGTGAACGTCTCGTTAAAGACGATGTGTACACGTCCATTCATATTGAAGAATATGAGTCGGAAGCTCGTGACACGAAGCTTGGACCAGAAGAAATCACTCGTGACATTCCAAACGTTGGTGAAGATGCTCTTCGTGACTTGGACGACCGTGGAATTATTCGTGTCGGTGCTGAAGTAAGCGATGGAGATCTGCTTGTTGGTAAAGTTACGCCAAAAGGTGTGACAGAACTATCTGCAGAAGAACGTCTCCTTCATGCGATCTTCGGTGAAAAAGCCCGCGAAGTCCGTGACACGTCCTTGCGTGTGCCACACGGTGCAGGCGGAATTGTCCTTGATGTGAAGATTTTCAACCGTGAAGACGGTGACGAACTTCCACCAGGTGTAAACCAATTGATCCGTGTCTATATCGTTCAGAAGCGTAAGATTTCTGAAGGGGATAAGATGGCCGGTCGTCACGGGAACAAAGGTGTTATTTCTAAGATTCTTCCAGAAGAAGATATGCCTTTCCTTCCGGATGGTACACCGGTAGACATCATGTTGAACCCACTGGGTGTTCCGTCGCGTATGAACATCGGTCAGGTACTAGAGCTGCACATGGGTATGGCTGCTCGTTTGATGGGTGAAAGAATTGCTACCCCGGTATTTGATGGTGCACGTGAGGAAGACGTTTGGGAAACATTGCAAGAAGCCGGCATGGCTCGTGATGCGAAAACAATCCTATACGATGGACGTACAGGTGACGCATTTGATAACCGAGTATCCGTCGGCGTCATGTATATGATTAAACTGGCGCACATGGTTGACGATAAACTGCACGCCCGTTCAACTGGACCATATTCATTGGTTACGCAACAACCGCTTGGTGGTAAAGCGCAATTCGGTGGACAGCGTTTCGGTGAGATGGAGGTATGGGCACTTGAAGCATATGGTGCTGCTTATACTCTTCAAGAGATCTTGACTGTTAAATCAGATGATGTCGTCGGACGTGTGAAAACGTACGAAGCCATCGTTAAAGGTGACAACGTTCCTGAACCTGGTGTCCCTGAATCATTCAAGGTTCTGATTAAAGAGCTTCAGAGTCTAGGTATGGATGTGAAAATCCTTTCTGGTGATGAGCAAGAGATTGAAATGCGCGATATCGAAGAAGAGCAAACCAAAGAATCCGAGAATTTGAACTTAGACGACTAAGATAGAAACACTGCTGCTCGTGTTCTAAGTTTAGGGTAAAACCTGGATACTGAAAGGGAGGTAGGCCCCTTGCTAGATGTAAATAACTTTGAGTATATGAAAATAGGGCTGGCTTCACCGGATAAGATTCGTTCTTGGTCCTACGGTGAGGTTAAGAAGCCAGAAACCATCAACTATCGTACGTTGAAACCAGAAAAAGACGGTCTTTTCTGCGAGCGAATTTTCGGCCCGCAGAAAGACTGGGAATGTCACTGCGGAAAATATAAGCGCGTCCGTTATAAAGGTGTCGTTTGTGACCGTTGTGGCGTTGAAGTAACAAAGGCGAAAGTTCGCCGTGAGCGTATGGGGCACCTTGAGCTAGCTGCCCCTGTCTCTCACATTTGGTACTTCAAGGGAATCCCAAGCCGTATGGGTCTTGTGTTGGATATGTCTCCAAGAGCGTTGGAGGAAGTCATCTATTTCGCAGCTTATATTGTAACGGACCCAGGAGAGACGGCTCTTGAGAAAAAGCAATTGCTTTCTGAAAAAGAGTACCGCTCTTACCGCGAGAAGTTCGGACAAGGATTCCAGGCAGCTATGGGTGCGGAAGCGATCCGCAAGCTTCTATTCGATATCGACCTTGATGGTGAAGTAGATACGTTGAAAGAAGAGCTGAAGACAGCTCAAGGACAACGTCGTACACGTGCAATCAAGCGTCTTGAAGTATTAGAATCCTTCCGTAACTCAGGAAACGATCCATCATGGATGATTCTTGACGTTCTTCCGGTTATCCCGCCGGAGCTTCGTCCAATGGTCCAGCTTGACGGCGGACGTTTTGCAACTTCTGACTTGAATGACTTGTATCGTCGTGTGATCAACCGTAACAACCGTTTGAAGCGTTTGTTGGATCTTGGCGCACCGACAATCATCGTTCAAAACGAGAAGCGTATGCTGCAAGAAGCTGTCGATGCCTTGATTGACAATGGTCGTCGCGGCCGTCCTGTAACAGGACCAGGGAACCGACCGCTTAAATCCCTTTCTCACATGTTGAAAGGTAAGCAAGGACGTTTCCGTCAGAACTTGCTAGGTAAGCGTGTCGATTATTCCGGCCGTTCCGTTATTGTCGTCGGACCATCCTTGAAGATGTACCAGTGTGGTCTTCCTAAAGAAATGGCCCTTGAGTTGTTCAAACCATTCGTTATGAAAGAACTCGTATCCCGAGGTCTTGCTCATAACATTAAATCAGCGAAGCGTAAGATTGAGCGAGTGCACCACGAAGTATGGGATGTCCTTGAAGATGTCATCAAAGAACACCCGGTTCTACTCAACCGTGCACCAACATTGCACCGTCTGGGTATCCAGGCCTTTGAACCGACCCTTGTTGAAGGTCGTGCCATTCGTCTGCACCCGCTTGTATGTACCGCATACAACGCCGACTTCGACGGAGACCAAATGGCCGTACACGTGCCACTATCCTCAGAAGCTCAGGCGGAAGCGCGTATCTTGATGCTTGCTGCTCAAAACATCCTTAACCCTAAGGATGGTAAGCCGGTCGTTACACCTTCCCAGGACATGGTATTAGGTAACTACTACCTGACTCTTGAGAGAAAAGGTGCTATCGGAGAAGGCATGTTCTTCAAAGACTTGAACGAAGCTTTAATGGCTTACCAAAACGGCTATGCCCACCTGCACACACGTGTAGCTGTTCAGGCTAGCTCCTTAAATAACGAAACATTTACTGAAAAACAGAATCAGCAGCTTCTACTGACTTCAGTAGGGAAGTTGATTTTCAACGAAATGCTGCCGAATTCATTCCCATATATCAATGAACCGACGAAAGAGAACTTGGAAATCAAGACTCCTGATCATTACTTCATTGAGAAGGGTACAGATATCCGTGAAGAGATCTCTAAACGCGAAGAAGTGTCTCCATTCAAGAAAGGAATCCTCGGTGATATCATCGCAGAAGTGTTTAAGCGTTTCTCCATCAGTGAAACGTCTAAGATGCTTGACCGCATGAAGGACCTTGGATTTGCTTACTCCACGAAGGCCGGTATTACTGTCGGTGTATCCGACGTTGTCGTACTTCCAGAGAAGCAGGAAATTCTTGATGAAGCACAGGAGAAAGTGGATAAAGTCTTGAAACAGTTCCGTCGTGGTCTGATCACAGAAGAAGAGCGTTACGACCGCGTCATCGAAATATGGTCTGCGGCTAAGGATGATATTCAGAACCGTCTGATGAAGTCCTTGAACCCGCGTAACCCAATCTTCATGATGAGTGATTCCGGAGCCCGTGGTAACGCCTCTAACTTTACGCAGCTTGCTGGTATGCGTGGTCTGATGGCCAACCCGGCTGGACGAATCATCGAACTTCCGATCAAGTCAAGCTTCCGTGAAGGTCTGACAGTACTCGAGTACTTCATCTCTACACACGGTGCCCGTAAAGGACTTGCCGATACGGCCCTTAAGACAGCCGACTCCGGTTACTTGACTCGTCGTCTTGTAGACGTAGCGCAAGATGTTATTGTTCGTGAGGATGACTGTGGAACGGACCGTGGTCTCCCTGTAGCTGCATTGACAGAGGGAACAGAAGTGGTCGAACCATTGATCGACCGTCTTATCGGACGTACAGCATTCCAGACAGTGAAACATCCTGAAACCGGCGTTATTTTTGTAGATAGAAATGAAGTCATTTCTGAAGATGTCGCACGTCAAATCGTTGAGGCTGGCATTGAAGAGATCGTGATCCGTACGGCATTTACTTGTAATACGAAACACGGAGTTTGTAAGAAGTGTTATGGCCGTAACCTTGCTACAGGTGATGAAGTTGAAGTCGGTGAAGCAGTTGGAATCATCGCTGCTCAATCCATCGGTGAGCCGGGTACCCAGCTTACAATGCGTACCTTCCACACAGGTGGTGTAGCCGGAGACGATATCACGCAGGGTCTTCCGCGTATCCAGGAGATCGTGGAAGCACGTAATCCGAAAGGTCAAGCCGTCATCACAGAAATTGATGGTACGGTCCATGAAATCAACGAAGTCAAAGAGAAACAGGAAATCGTCGTCCAAGGTGCTGTAGAATCACGTTCTTACACGGCTCCATATGGTGCACGTATGAAAGTGTCGGTTGGAGATGAGGTCAAAGCAGGTGAACCTCTAACTGAAGGTTCCATCGATCCTAAAGAATTACTGACCGTTCAAGGCCTTGATGGCGTTCAAGAATACCTTCTCAAAGAAGTTCAGAAAGTTTACCGAATGCAAGGGGTGGAAATCTCTGATAAGCACGTCGAAGTTATGGTACGCCAGATGCTTCGTAAAGTACGTGTCCTTGATTCTGGTGACACCGATGTACTCCCAGGTTCTCTACTTGAAATTCACCAATTCAAAGAAGCGAACCAAAAAGCGCTTATGGAAGGTGGCCAGCCGGCAGTCGGCCGACCAGTCATCCTTGGTATTACCAAAGCGTCTCTTGAAACAGACAGCTTCCTGTCTGCTGCATCCTTCCAGGAAACAACACGTGTCCTTACAGACGCAGCTATTAAAGGTAAGCGCGATGAGTTGCTAGGATTGAAAGAGAATGTTATTATCGGTAAGCTTGTTCCTGCAGGTACGGGTATGACTCGTTACCGCAAGATCCAAGCGCAATCCGAGCAACAACGACAAGAGGTTCCAGAAGTGACGGAAGAAGTCACACATTCTTAAAATAAAGAAGTAGATGTTAACAAGGTGTAAAATTAAAGGAAGCACTAAAAAAACTCACCCAGATGCAGTTGACATGCATTTGGGTGAGTGATAATATAATCAAGGTGCTTCCATTTATCCTTGTTACTTTGGAGGATATGAAGATGTCTTATGAAAAAGTAGCACAGGCTAAATCCGATATAATTATTGGAACCAAACAAACACTGAAAGCCATGAAAAATGGCGAAGTGGTTGAAGTCATAACGGCTGACGATGCTGATCAGTCGATGACACTTAAAGTAGCTAAATTAGCCCAACAACTGAACATTCCTCACACACGGGTGCCTTCGATGGAGGAGCTCGGGAATGCATGTGGTATTGATGTTGGTGCGGCTACAGTGGCGATAAAGCAATAAAGTTTTGGCGTTCTACGCGAAAGCTTTGTTTTTTGCCTTTTTATGAACCACCTGGATGTGTGGTATTAAAAAAGTACGAAGGGAGGATACAAACATGCCAACAATTAACCAATTGGTACGCAAAGGACGCGTAAGCAAAACAAAGCAGTCTAACTCTCCAGCTTTGAACAAAGGTTACAACAGCTATAAAAAGCGTATGACTGATCTTTCTTCTCCACAAAAACGTGGGGTTTGCACACGTGTTGGTACAATGACACCTAAAAAGCCGAACTCTGCCCTACGTAAGTATGCACGTGTTCGTCTAACTAACCAGCTTGAGGTTAACGCTTATATCCCTGGTGAAGGCCACAACCTTCAAGAGCACAGTGTTGTTCTTATCCGTGGCGGTAAAGTTAAAGACTTGCCAGGTGTACGTTACACCGTTGTACGTGGCGCTCTTGACACAGCAAGTGTTGATGGTCGTATGCAAGGTCGTTCCAAATACGGTACGAAAAAGCCAAAAGCTAAAAAATAATCGATATGCAAATATCGTTTAAATAAAAACACTGAAGAAGGGAGGGGAACATATGCCACGTAAAGGTCCAGTAGCTAAACGTGATGTGTTACCAGATCCAATGTATAACTCTAAGCTTGTTACTCGCTTGATCAACCAAATCATGGTTAACGGTCAGCGAGGTAAAGCACAGAAAATCCTTTATAAAGCATTTGAACTTGTTCAAGAACGTAGCGGCAATGACGCTATGGAAGCATTTGATCAAGCAATGAAGAACGTAATGCCTGTATTGGAGGTGCGCGCTCGTCGTGTAGGTGGTTCCAACTATCAGGTACCTGTTGAGGTTCGTCCAGAACGTCGCCAGGCACTAGGCTTGCGTTTCATCGTAAACTATGCGCGTCTTCGCGGAGAGAAAACGATGGAAGAGCGCCTAGCTAACGAAATTCTTGATGCTTCAAACAACACAGGTGCATCCGTGAAACGTCGCGAAGAAATGCACAAGATGGCGGAAGCGAACAAAGCATTCGCTCACTATCGCTGGTAATCACCAAAAAAATAAAGGTTCAAACAGGAAGGAGAAAGATGCATGGCTAGAGAGTTCTCCTTGGAAAAGACTCGGAATATCGGGGTAATGGCTCACATCGACGCTGGTAAAACAACGGCGACAGAGCGTATTCTTTTCTACACAGGACGTATCCACAAAATTGGTGAAACTCACGAAGGAGCTTCCCAAATGGACTGGATGGAGCAGGAACAAGAGCGCGGAATCACAATCACTTCTGCCGCTACAACTGCTCAGTGGAAAGGTCACCGTATCAACATCATTGATACTCCAGGACACGTAGACTTCACTGTAGAAGTTGAGCGTTCCCTGCGTGTACTTGATGGTTCCGTAGCTGTCCTTGACGCACAATCTGGTGTTGAGCCTCAAACAGAAACTGTTTGGCGCCAAGCTACGACATACGGTGTTCCACGTATTGTCTTCATTAACAAAATGGACAAAATCGGAGCTGACTTCATCTACTCCCTAGGCACTTTGCAAGACCGCCTAGGAGCGAATGCAGCAGCTGTTCAACTTCCTGTCGGTGCGGAAGATGAGTTCGAAGGAATCATCGACCTAGTAACGATGGAAGCATACTACTACATGGACGACTTGGGAACACGTGCTGAAGCACGCCCAATTCCTGACGACTACAAAGATCAAGCTGAAGAGTACCGTGGCAAGCTAGTAGAAGCTGTTGCAGAACTTGATGAAGACTTGATGATGCAGTATCTAGAGGGAGAAGAAATCACAAACGACCAGCTTAAGGATGCGATCCGTAAAGCGACTCTAAGTGTTGAATTCTACCCAGTATTCTGTGGTTCTGCCTTCAAGAACAAAGGAGTTCAACTTCTAATTGATGGTGTTATCGATTATCTACCATCTCCACTAGATGTACCTCCAATTGAAGGTCACGTACCACAAACAGAAGAAGAAGTTGTACGTAAGCCTGACGACAACGAGCCATTCTCTGCTTTGGCATTTAAAGTCGCTACAGACCCTTATGTAGGTAAACTTACTTTCTTCCGCGTTTACTCCGGTACATTGAATGCTGGTTCATACGTGAAAAACTCCACGAAAGATAAGCGTGAACGTGTAGGTCGTATCCTACAAATGCACGCAAACTCTCGTGAAGAGATCTCCACTGTGTATGCAGGGGATATCGCTGGTGCGGTAGGCCTTAAAGATACAGGTACGGGTGATACGCTATGTGACGAAAAGAGTCTTGTTATTCTTGAGTCCATGGAATTCCCTGATCCGGTAATCTCTGTTGCCATCGAGCCTAAATCTAAAGCTGACCAAGATAAGATGTCCATCGCTCTTGGTAAACTAGCTGAAGAAGATCCAACGTTCCAAACGGAAACAAACGTTGAAACGGGTCAAACGATCATCGCAGGTATGGGTGAGCTTCACCTAGACATCATCGTTGACCGTCTGAAGCGTGAGTTCAAAGTTGAAGCGAACATTGGTGCTCCACAAGTTGCCTACCGCGAAACATTCCGCGGAAGTGCGCAAGTGGAAGGTAAGTTCGTACGTCAATCCGGTGGTCGTGGACAATTCGGTCACGTATGGGTTGAGTTCGAGCCTAACGAAGAAGGCGCTGGTTTCGAATTCGTCAACAAGATCGTCGGTGGTGTTGTACCACGTGAATACATTCCATCCGTAGAACAAGGAATCAAAGAATCTATGGAAAACGGTGTATTGGCTGGTTACCCTATGGTAGACATCAAAGCGACTCTTTACGATGGTTCTTACCACGATGTCGACTCCAACGAAATGGCCTTTAAAGTTGCCGCTTCCATGGCACTTAAAGAGGCGAAAAACAAGTGTAAGCCCGTTCTACTTGAACCAATGATGAAAGTAGAAGTCGTTATTCCTGAGGAATACATGGGCGATATCATGGGTGATGTAACTTCCCGTCGTGGACGTGTAGAAGGTATGGAAACTCGTGGTAATGCACAAGTGGTTAAAGCATTTGTTCCACTTTCTGAGATGTTCGGTTATGCAACAGCGTTGCGTTCCAACACTCAAGGTCGTGGTACGTACACAATGCACTTCGACCACTATGAAGAAGTTCCGAAGAGCATCTCTGAGGAAATCATCAAGAAAAATGCTGGTGAATAATTGATTTTTTAGACGAGTTAAAGTATAACTTGTATTGTAAGCTTAGGAGTGACTCTAGTATTACTCCTAAGCTGCATCATAAATGTTTGAAACCAAACTTGTTACTTATCTAAAGGAGGAAATATACAATGGGTAAAGAAAAATTTGACCGGTCCAAGTCCCACGTTAACATTGGTACTATTGGACACGTTGACCACGGTAAAACAACTCTAACTGCAGCAATCACGACTGTACTTCACAAGCGTTCTGGTTCTGGTGAAGCAATGGCATATGACATGATCGACGGTGCTCCTGAAGAGCGTGAGCGTGGAATCACAATCTCCACTGCACACGTTGAGTACGAAACAGAAACTCGTCACTATGCACACGTTGACTGCCCAGGTCACGCGGACTACGTTAAGAACATGATCACTGGTGCTGCTCAAATGGACGGCGCGATCCTAGTTGTATCTGCAGCTGACGGTCCAATGCCACAAACTCGTGAGCACATCCTACTTTCTAAAAACGTAGGTGTACCAGCTATCGTTGTATTCTTGAACAAAGTTGACATGGTAGACGACGAAGAGCTTCTTGAACTAGTAGAAATGGAAGTTCGCGATCTACTTTCTGAGTACGACTTCGATGGTGATGACGTACCAGTAATCAGCGGTTCTGCTCTTAAAGCTCTTGAAGGTGAAGAGAAGTATGAGCAAGCAATCTACGATCTTATGGACGCAGTTGACGAGTATGTACCAACTCCAGACCGCGACACTGACAAGCCATTCATGATGCCGGTTGAGGACGTATTCTCTATCACTGGTCGTGGTACAGTTGCAACTGGTCGTGTTGAGCGTGGAACAGTTAAAGTCGGTGACGAAGTTGAAATCATCGGTATGGCTGAAGAGTCCAGCAAAACTGCTGTAACTGGTGTTGAAATGTTCCGTAAGCTTCTAGATTACGCTGAAGCTGGAGACAACATCGGTGCACTTCTTCGTGGTGTTAAGCGTGAAGACATCAACCGTGGTCAAGTACTAGCTAAGCCTGGTTCTATCACACCACACACAAACTTCAAAGCTGAAGTTTATGTACTAGCTAAAGACGAAGGTGGACGTCACACTCCATTCTTCTCTAACTACCGCCCACAGTTCTACTTCCGTACTACGGACGTAACTGGTGTTATTCAACTTCCTGAAGGCGTAGAAATGGTTATGCCTGGGGACAACGTTGAAATGACTGTAGAACTTATCTCCCCAATCGCGATCGAGGACGGAACTCGTTTCTCCATCCGTGAAGGTGGACGTACTGTAGGTTCTGGCGTAGTTTCTGAAATCACTAAGTAATTTCAGTTCTATCCTATATATAAGAGCAACAGCTTCGGGCTGTTGCTCTTTTTTATTGAAAAAATAAGGCTCTACGCCTACTTCCTCAGCTAAACTAAAAGGTATGCTCCTATACGATATTGGCTTTAGAACATATGGAATCTTATTCGTGATGGGGATACGCTGTATTTTTAATTCCCTTACTATTACACGGAAAAAGAAGCTGAATTTATCTATTGATTGAATGATGATTATTCACACGTACGTTTTTTTATCCAAGGGAAAGTGTTACTTGCTTACACTGGAGATGTGAGCATTGAAGAGGGGATCGCCAGTTTGAAGGTTAAGGAAGATGTATTTTAAAAATACCAACTATGGATTACGTGGTGTCTATATTTTACTAAGGCATTCGAATGTTCAGACAACTATTCTTTACACAGAAGTGGTTGATATTCTAATGTATATTTGTTTTAATGGACAATGGATTTCAAAGAGGCAGTCAAAGAAATTCGGCGGAAACCCCATGAATGATTGGTTTCCCCTTGAAAAACGCCCTGGACGCTAGTATAATATTTTAAGTGTCCGTAATGAAAAGAATTATGGATTTATCCTTGCATTGACCGCATTTCTTCTATATAATGAATAATGTTGGTCATAAAAGGCGATGAAGCGAAAGGTTGTTGACACACCCGGCCCCTTTGCCATGGCTGGTGGTCAAGTTTTTTTCGCGGAGAATGTCTATTTCAAAAATGGGCGAAGAAGGAGGGAAAATAATGGCAAAAGAGAAAATTCGTATTCGTTTAAAGGCGTATGATCACAGAGTACTTGATCAGTCCGCAGAAAAGATCGTAGACACTGCGAAGCGTTCCGGAGCTAATGTATCTGGTCCGATCCCGCTTCCAACAGAGCGTTCTGTTTATACTGTACTTCGTGCGACTCACAAGTATAAAGACTCTCGTGAGCAGTTCGAAATGCGCACACACAAACGTCTAATCGACATTGTTAATCCAACACCACAGACAGTTGATTCACTTATGCGTTTGGATCTACCATCTGGTGTGGATATCGAAATTAAACTATAAATAAATCGTAAAGATAATAGGAGGTGTAACGGATGACGAAAGGAATCTTAGGACGAAAAGTCGGCATGACTCAAATTTTCTCCGAAAATGGCGAGTTGATCCCAGTAACAGTTGTTCAGGCTGAGCCAAACGTTGTTCTTCAAAAGAAAACAACAGAAAATGACGGTTATGAAGCGATCCAACTAGGTTTTGCTGATGAAAAGTCAAACCGCTTGAAGAAAGCTGCTCAAGGGCACGCTGATAAAGCAAGCACAACACCTAAGCGCTACGTTCGTGAATTCCGTAATACAAACCTTGATGACTTTGAACTAGGTCAAGAGGTTAAAGTTGATATTTTCGAAGCTGGTGACGCTATTGACGTTACAGGAACATCTAAAGGTAAAGGTTTCCAGGGTGCAATCAAGCGCCATAACCAATCTACTGGACCTAAAACTCACGGTTCCCGTTTCCACCGTCGTTCCGGTTCTATGGGGCAAGGTGCTGACCCATCCAAAGTCTTCAAAGGCAAAGGTCTTGCAGGACAAATGGGTGGCGAAACAGTAACTCTACAAAACCTTGAAGTAGTAAAAGTGGACGCTGAGCGTAATCTACTACTTATCAAAGGTAATGTACCAGGCGCGAAAAAATCTTACGTTAAGATTACAAGTGCAATTAAGGCTAGCAAATAATAAACGAAGGGAGGATATGTCATGCCTAAAGTAGCACTATTAAACCAAAGCGGTTCTAATGTTGGTGAAATCGAACTGAATGAATCCGTTTTTGGAATCGAACCTAATACTCACGTATTACACGAAACTGTGTTGATGCAACGCGCGAATCTTCGCCAAGGCACACACAAAGTAAAAGGACGTTCTGAAGTTAGTGGCGGCGGACGCAAACCATGGCGCCAAAAAGGTACAGGCCGTGCGCGTCAAGGATCTATCCGTTCACCACAATGGGTAGGTGGCGGAACTGTATTCGGCCCTACACCACGCAGCTACAGCTACACGATGCCAAGAAAAGTACGTCGTTTGGCACTTCAATCTGCTTTCTCTTCTAAAGTGAAAGAAGAAAACATCATTGTTCTTGAGAGCCTATCTCTAGATGCTCCAAAAACAAAAGAAGTTGCAAACATTCTAAAGGCACTAGATGTTAACGAGAAAGCATTGATCGTTACTGCTGAAGCAGACGAAAACGTAACTCTATCATCTAACAATATCCCTACAGTGAAGAGTCTTCCTGTAGAGCAAGTAAGTGTGTTAGACTTGCTAACGCATGACAAGCTGATCCTTACTAAGGAAGCAGCTGAAAAAGCAGGGGAGGTGCTCTCATAATGAAAGAACCACGCGATATTATCAAGCGCCCTGTCATTACTGAACATTCTGCTGATCTTATGGGAGAAAAGAAATATACGTTTGAAGTTAGCCCGAAAGCTAACAAAACTGAAATTAAAAAAGCAGTTGAAGAAGTCTTTGGTGTTCAAGTTGCATCTGTCAACACAATGAACCTAAAAGGTAAATTCAAGCGTATGGGTCGTTACGGCGGCTACCGCTCTGATCGTAAGAAAGCAGTCATCACTTTGACTCAGGACAGCGAAGAACTAGAAATCTTCGAAGCATAAAATACACGAATTGAAATATGAAGGAGGGAAATAAAGATGGCGATTAAAAAGTTCAGACCAATTACTAACGGTCGTCGACACATGTCAGTATCTGATTTCGCTGAAATCACAACTGACAAACCTGAACGCTCCCTTGTCACTCCACTTCATAAAAAAGGTGGACGTAACAACCAGGGTAAGCTGACAGTTCGTCATCAGGGCGGAGGCCACAAGCGTCAGTATCGTATTATCGACTTTAAGCGTGACAAAGATGGAATACCTGGACGCGTTGCTACAGTCGAATATGATCCAAACCGCTCCGCTAACATTGCACTAATCAATTATGTTGATGGTGAAAAACGTTACATCCTAGCTCCAAAAGGTGTGAAGGTTGGAACGGAAATTCTTTCTGGTGAAGGTGCAGATATCAAACCAGGTAATGCTCTTCAGTTGAAAGATATTCCAGTTGGTACAATCGTACACAACGTAGAACTTAAGCCAGGACGCGGAGGACAGCTTGTCCGTTCTGCAGGTGCTTCTGCACAAATCCTTGGTCGTGAAGAAAAATACACGCTTGTACGCCTGACTTCTGGTGAAGTTCGCTTGGTACTAAGCACTTGCCGTGCAACAATCGGTCAAGTTGGTAACCTTGAGCACGAACTAATCAGCGTAGGTAAAGCCGGACGTTCTCGTTGGAAAGGTAAGCGCCCTACAGTACGTGGTTCTGTAATGAACCCTAGTGATCACCCACACGGTGGTGGTGAAGGACGCGCGCCAATCGGTATGCCATCTCCAGTATCTCCATGGGGTAAACCAACTCTTGGATACAAAACGAGAAAACGCAACAAGCCGTCTGATAAATATATCGTACGTAGACGCGGTAAAAAATAACGGGATTGTCGGGCGGGCAATAACACCCGTCTCTCAATCGCGAAGGGAGGTTTATTCATGGGCCGCAGCCTGAAAAAAGGACCTTTTGTAGATGATCACTTAATGAAAAAAGTCGAGAAGTTGAACGAAGATAATAAACAGCAGGTCGTAAAGACTTGGTCTCGCCGTTCTACGATCTTCCCTAACTTCGTCGGACACACAATCGCCGTTTATGACGGTCGTAAGCACGTACCAGTTTATGTGACTGAAGATATGGTAGGTCACAAACTAGGTGAATTCGCGCCATCCCGTACGTTCAAGGGACACTCTGGCGACGATAAGAAAACAAAACGTTAATATAGAGAGGAGGCACTCTAATGCAAGCTAAAGCAGTTGCTAAAACCGTTCGTATCGCTCCTCGTAAAGCTCGTTTGGTAATTGATTTAATTCGAGGAAAAAATGTTGGTGAAGCTCTAGCTACACTACGTCTAACACAACGTGGCGCATCTCCAGTAGTTGAGAAACTTCTTAACTCCGCGATCGCTAACGCAGAACACAACTATGAAATGGACCCGGAAAACCTATACGTTTCCGAAGCGTTTGTAAACGAAGGCGTAACTCTTAAACGTTTCCGCCCTCGCGCTATGGGCCGCGCAAGCCAAATCAACAAACGCACAAGCCACATCACAGTGGTCGTATCAGAAAAAAAGGAGGGATAATCAGTGGGTCAAAAAATTAATCCGGTAGGTCTTCGTATCGGCGTAATCCGCGACTGGGAATCCAAGTGGTACGCTGGCAAAGACTATGCAGACTTGTTACATGAAGACATTAAGATTCGTGAATATGTTGAAAATCGTCTTAAAGATGCTGCTCTTTCTACGGTAGAAATCGAACGCGCAGCAAACCGTGTAAACATTACTGTGCACACAGCTAAGCCAGGAATGGTTATCGGTAAAGGCGGTTCTGAAGTAGAAGCACTTCGTAAAGCTCTAAACCAACTAACTGGTAAACGCGTTCACATCAACATCGTTGAAGTGAAAAAGCCAGATCTTGACGCTACTCTTGTAGCTGACAATATCGCACGTCAATTGGAAAACCGTGTATCTTTCCGTCGTGCTCAAAAACAAACGATCCAACGCGCTATGCGTGCAGGAGCTAAAGGTATTCGTACCCAAGTATCTGGCCGTCTAGGTGGCGCGGATATCGCTCGTGCTGAATATTACAGTGAAGGAACAGTACCACTACACACACTTCGTGCAGATATCGATTACGGAACTGCAGAAGCTGACACCACTTACGGTAAGCTTGGTGTTAAAGTGTGGATCTATCGTGGAGAAGTCCTTCCAACTAAAACTGACAAGTAAGGAAGGGGGAAAAGCATTATGTTAATGCCTAAACGTGTTAAATATCGTCGTCAACACCGTACTAGCTTAAAAGGCCGTGCAAAAGGCGGTACTGAAGTAGCATTCGGTGAATATGGTTTGCAAGCAATCGATCCAGCATGGATCACAGCCCGCCAAATCGAGGCAGCGCGTATCGCGATGACTCGTTACATGAAGCGTGGCGGTAAAGTTTGGATTAAAATCTTCCCTGATAAGCCTTATACTGCTAAACCCCTAGAAGTACGTATGGGTTCCGGTAAAGGTGCTCCAGAAGGTTTCGTAGCTGTCGTGAAGCCAGGGAAAATCATGTTCGAGATCGCAGGTGTATCTGAAGAGGTTGCACGCGAAGCGTTGCGTCTTGCTTCACACAAACTGCCGATCCGTACGAAATTCGTAAAACGTGAAGAAATTGGTGGTGAAATCAATGAAGGCTAATGAGATCCGTGAATTAACCACTGCCGAAATTGAACAAAAAGTTAAGTCTCTTAAAGAAGAACTTTTCAACCTACGCTTCCAATTGGCAACAGGTCAACTTGAGAACACTGCACGTATCCGTGAAGTTCGCAAGTCCATCGCACGTATGAAGACCGTTGCTCGTGAACGTGAGCTAGGCGTAAATAACTAATAGATGAGAGGAGGTCACCCTCACATGACTGAACGTAATAATCGTAAAGTTTATACTGGCCGTGTCGTTTCTGACAAAATGGATAAAACCATCACTGTACTAGTAGAAACTTATAAGTTCCACAAACTTTACGGCAAGCGCGTAAAGTATTCCAAAAAGTTCAAAGCACATGACGAAAACAACCAAGCGAAAAACGGCGACATCGTAAGCATCATGGAAACTCGTCCATTGTCTGCTTCTAAGCGTTTCCGTCTTCTAGAAGTTGTTGAAGAGTCTGTCATTATCTAAATAAAGTTCGCTCGGAGTTAATCCGAAGGGAGGTTACATGGTATGATTCAACAGGAATCTCGTCTGAAAGTCGCAGATAACTCTGGTGCTCGTGAAATCCAAACGATTAAAGTATTGGGTGGATCCGGCCGCAAAACAGCTAACATTGGTGATATCATCACTGCTACTGTGAAGCAGGCAACACCAGGAGGCGTTGTTAAAAAAGGTGAAGTAGTAAAAGCTGTTATCGTACGTTCTAAGAGTGGAGTTCGCCGTAAAGATGGTTCTTACATCCGTTTTGATGAAAACGCAGCAGTAATCGTGCGTGATGACAAAGGGCCACGCGGTACTCGTATCTTTGGACCGGTAGCTCGTGAACTTCGTGATGCTAAATTCATGAAGATTGTATCTCTAGCTCCAGAAGTATTATAAAAGCCTGAATGAAATGCCTTGTTAAGGAGGTGCGCGAAGAATGCACGTAAAAAAAGGTGACAAAGTAATGGTGATTACTGGTAAGGATAAAGGCAAACAAGGAACAGTCCTTGAAGCTTATCCGAAGAAAGATCGTGTTCTTGTTGAAGGTGTGAACGAAGTGAAAAAGCACGCGAAGCCTTCTCAGGAGAATCCACAAGGTGGAATCCTAACACAAGAAGCTGCGATCCACGTATCCAACGTAATGCCAATCGACCCTAAGACTGGTGAGCCGACACGTGTTGGTTACAAAGTCGAGGACGGCAAGAAAGTTCGTATCGCGAAAAAATCTGGTGAAGCACTAGATAAATAAGCCATAGAAGAAAGGAGGGCCACACGATGAACGAACTAAAGAAACAATATCAAGAAGAAGTTGTCTCATCTTTGATGAACAAATTTGAATATGATTCCATCATGCAAACACCAAAAGTTGAGAAAATCGTTGTCAACATGGGTGTAGGTGACGCTGTTCAAAACGCGAAAGCACTTGACACAGCTGTAGAAGAACTAACATTGATCACTGGACAGAAACCAGTTATCACAAAAGCGAAGAAATCAATTGCAGGATTCCGCCTACGTGAAGGTATGCCAATCGGTGCGAAGGTTACACTTCGTGGAGAGCGCATGTACCAGTTCCTCCAAAAACTGATCGCCGTATCTCTACCACGTGTGCGTGACTTCCGTGGTATTTCTAAGAAAGCTTTCGACGGTCGTGGAAACTACACGCTTGGTGTTAAAGAGCAATTGATTTTCCCAGAGATCGATTACGATAAAGTAAACAAAGTGCGTGGTATGGATATCGTTATTGTCACTACAGCTGACTCTGACGAAGAAGCACGTGAACTTCTAGCTCAATTCGGCATGCCGTTCCAAAAATAATGAGCTAACTATAAGGAGGGAAAATAGTGGCTAAAAAATCAATGGTCGCGAAGCAACAGCGTAAACAGAAGTACCAAGTGCGCGAATACACGCGTTGTGAACGCTGCGGACGTCCGCACTCCGTACTTCGTAAGTTTAAGCTTTGCCGTATTTGTTTCCGTGAACTTGCATATAAAGGTCAAATCCCTGGTGTCAAAAAAGCCAGCTGGTAAACCCGAAACAGGGAAGGAGGTTAATGAGTTATGACAATGACAGATCCAATTGCAGATATGCTTACACGTATTCGTAACGCTAACATGGTGCGTCACGAGAAGCTTGAGCTTCCAGCTTCCAACGTTAAAAAAGAAATCGCTGATATCCTTAAGCGTGAAGGTTTTGTACGTGACTATGAATTTGTTGAAGACAACAAGCAAGGAGTTCTTCGCATCTTCCTTAAGTACGGTCAAAACAATGAGCGTGTCATTACTGGTGTGAAGCGTATCAGTAAGCCAGGTCTACGTGTTTACGCTAACGCTGAAGAACTTCCGAAAGTTCTTAACGGTCTAGGTGTAGCCGTTGTATCTACTTCAAAAGGTGTATTGACAGATAAAGAAGCTCGTGAACAAGCCATCGGTGGCGAAGTTCTAGCTTACATCTGGTAAAAAAACAGATCAGACAGGAGGTGCAAACATATGTCTCGCGTAGGTTTAAAATCACTTGAAATTCCTGAAGGTGTAGAAATCATCCAGGATAACAACACGATTACAGTTAAAGGTCCTAAAGGGGAATTGACTCGTACATTCCACAAGGACATCACAGTTAAAGTTGAGGACAACGTTCTTACTGTAGCTCGTCCGAGCGACCACAAAGAACACCGTGCTCTTCACGGTACTACACGCAGCCTGATCGGTAACATGGTTGAAGGTGTTTCTAAAGGCTATGAGAAAAGTCTTGAAATCATCGGTGTAGGTTACCGTGCGCAGAAACAGGGTCAAAATGTTGTAATCAACGCTGGTTACTCTCACCCTGTTGAAGTCGATAACCATGAAGGTATCGAAATCGAAGTTCCATCCAACACGAAAGTAACAGTTAAAGGGATCGACAAAGAACTTGTTGGTGCTGTAGCTGCGAAGATCCGTGCGATCCGTCCTCCAGAGCCTTATAAAGGTAAAGGAATTCGCTACGAAGGCGAATATGTACGCAGAAAAGAAGGTAAAACAGCTAAGTAAGACTCATAGCTAACGTATAGAAAGGAGTGACCCTGATGATCACGAAGGCAGATAAAAATGTCGTACGTAAAAAGCGTCATGCACGCGTTCGTAAGAATGTCTTTGGCACCGCTGAACGCCCACGCTTGAACGTATATCGCTCTAACAAACACATTTATGCTCAGCTAATCAACGATGAAAGCCAAGTAACAGTAGCAAGTGCGTCTACTGTCGACAATGACTTCAACCTTGATGCTACAGGCAATGTCGAGGCTGCTCAAAAAGTCGGTGAATTAGTGGCTAAGCGTGCGATCGACAACGGTTATAAAGTTGTTGTATTCGACCGTGGAGGTTACTTGTATCATGGACGTGTGAAAGCACTAGCTGAAGCCGCTCGCGAAGCCGGCCTAGAATTTTAATAGTTAAAGGAGGGACATAAATGATTACAACAAACATCGACCCTAACAAACTTGATCTTGAAGAACGCGTAGTTACCATCAACCGTGTAGCTAAGGTAGTTAAAGGTGGACGTCGTTTCCGTTTTGCTGCATTGGTTGTAGTAGGAGATAAAAATGGTCATGTCGGATTCGGTACAGGAAAAGCCCAAGAGGTACCTGAAGCGATCAAAAAAGCCATTGATGATGCTAAGAAAAATCTAATCACAGTACCAGTGAAGAACACGACAATTCCACACGAAATCAACGGACGTTTTGGTGCAGGTAACATTCTTATGAAACCAGCAGCAGAAGGTACCGGAGTTATCGCTGGTGGACCTGTCCGTGCGGTACTTGAGCTTGCAGGTGTTCAAGACATCCTATCTAAGTCACTTGGTTCTAACACGCCAATCAACATGGTACGTGCTACAATCACTGGACTTAGCGAGCTTAAGCGTGCAGAAGACGTCGCTAAACTTCGTGGTAAATCAGTAGAAGAACTGTAGGATAAGGAGGGAAATAAAATGGCTAAACAGTTAGAAATTACCCTCACGCGCAGTGTTATTGGTAGACCGCAAGATCAGCGCTCTACTGTCAAGGCGCTAGGTCTGAACAAGATCCGTCAAACTGTCGTACTTGAAGATAACCCAGCGATCCGAGGTATGGCTAATAAGGTGTCTCACCTAGTTTCGGTTAAAGAAGTTTAATTCTACAAAAGATATAAGGAGGTGCAACGCATGAAACTGCATGAACTAAAACCTGCTAAAGGTACTCGTAAAGAACGTAACCGCGTAGGTCGCGGTATGGCATCTGGTAACGGTAAAACTTCCGGTCGTGGTCATAAAGGTCAAGGCCAGCGTTCAGGAAGCAAAACCCGCCCAGGTTTCGAGGGTGGTCAAATGCCACTTTTCCAACGCCTGCCTAAGCGTGGTTTCACTAACGTTCACCGTAAGGAATTTGCGATTATCAACCTTGATGCACTGAATCGCTTCGAAGAAGGCACAGAGGTTACTCCTGAGCTATTGCTGGAGTCTGGTGTGGTAAGCAACCAAAAAGCCGGAATCAAAGTACTAGCTAAAGGTTCAATCGAAAAGAAACTTACAGTGAAAGCTCACAAGTTCTCTGCTTCCGCGAAAGAAGCAATTGAAGCAGCGGGCGGTCAAACTGAGGTGATTTAATGTTCCGGACAATCTCCAATTTTATGCGCGTGGGTGATATTCGACGGAAGATTATTTTCACTTTGTTGATGCTCATTGTTTTTCGCCTGGGAACATTCATCCCGGTTCCTTTTACAAATAGAGAAGCCATCAATTTCATGGATGAACAGAATGCGTTTGGGTTCCTGAACACATTCGGAGGCGGGGCATTACAAAACTTCTCCATCTTTGCTATGGGGATCATGCCCTACATTACAGCCTCCATCATCATGCAATTGCTGCAGATGGACGTCGTTCCCAAGTTTGCGGAATGGAAGAAGCAAGGTGAAGTCGGCCGTCGAAAATTAGCTCAGTTTACCCGCTATGGAACGATCGTGCTCGCTTTCATTCAAGCCATCGGCATGTCTATAGGTTTTAATGCACTGGCTGGTGGTCAATTGATCGCTGATCCAGGTGTTACGAAATTCTTAATCATTGCTCTTGTCTTGACAGGCGGTACAGCGTTTCTAATGTGGCTTGGTGAGCAAATCACTGAACACGGCGTTGGAAATGGTATTTCCATCCTGATTTTTGCAGGAATTGTTGCTGCAATCCCGACCGGTGTCAACCAATTGTATGATCAATACATTTCCGGTGCCGGAGATGAATTGTTCATTAATTTGGTCATCATCGCTCTGATTGTACTTGTTATTGTTGCGGTTGTTGTGGGAGTCATCTTCATCCAACAAGCCCTTCGTAAGATTCCTATTCAATATGCAAAACGGTTGGTTAACCGTTCGCCAGTAGGTGGGCATTCTACTCACTTACCACTAAAAGTGAATGCTGCAGGAGTCATCCCGGTCATCTTTGCGATATCTTTCATTATCGCACCAAGAACCGTCGCTGGACTTTTTGAGAACAGCGAAGTCGCCTCCGTCATTCAATATATATTTGATTATCAAAACTGGCCTGGAATGATTATCTATGTTGCGTTGATTATTGCCTTCACTTATTTCTATACTTTTGTTCAGGTCAATCCGGAACAAATGGCTGAAAACTTGAAGAAGCAAGGCGGATATATCCCAGGAATTCGTCCTGGAGCCAATACGGAAACGTACTTGACTCGTGTGATGTACCGATTGACGTTTGTAGGATCCATCTTCCTAGCAGCTGTCTCTATCCTACCGATCATCTTGGGCTCGGCCGCTCAGTTGCCGCCAAGCATTCAAATCGGAGGTACCGGCCTGCTGATCGTTGTAGGGGTTGCCCTGCAGATCATGAAGCAGCTGGAAAGTCAGCTTGTGAAGCGCCATTATCAAGGATTCATTAAATAATTAGTGTCAAAGCTAATGAATAAATGAGAGCGAGGGGAACACGTTGAATTTAATTCTGATGGGTCTCCCTGGTGCCGGTAAAGGTACTCAGGCTGAGAAGATAGTCGAAAAATATGACATCCCTCATATCTCAACTGGAGATATGTTCCGATTAGCTATCAAAGAAGGAACAGCACTGGGCAAAGAAGCCAAATCCTATATGGACAAAGGTGAATTGGTTCCCGATGAAGTGACCATCGGAATCGTTCGCGAGCGTCTTAGTAAACCGGATTGTCAAAAAGGATTCCTATTAGATGGTTTCCCGAGGACAATCGCCCAAGCAGAAGCCCTTGAGAACCTCTTGACTGATATGGAGGAGTCTTTGGACTATGTACTTCATATCGATGTTCCTAAGGAGCAACTCATCGAGCGTCTTACTGGACGACGCATCTGCCCGACATGCGGTGCTACCTATCACGTGGTCTTCAACCCGCCGAAAGAAAACGGAAAGTGTGATCACGATGGCTCTGAGTTGATTCAGCGCGAAGACGATCAGCCTGAAACCGTAAGAAAGCGCCTGGAGGTCAATGTTGAGCAATCACAACCTCTGCTTGATTTCTATCAAGAGAAAGGGTACTTGGTATCATTCGAAGGTGACAAAGATATCAACGAAGTATTCCAAGACATCGATCAAAAGCTGGGAGAACTAGCTGAATGATTATTTGTAAGACTTCTCGGGAATTAGATATTATGCGTGAAGCAGGGCGGATCGTCGCCTTGACGCACCAAAAGTTGGAACAAAACATCCAACCAGGTATAACAACCGGGGAATTGGATAAGATTGCAGATGAATTCATACGCAGTATGGATGCAATCCCATCTTTTAAAGGTTATAATGGATTCCGTGGAAGTATCTGTGCATCTGTCAACGAAGAACTCGTTCATGGCATCCCTGGAGACAGGGTGTTGAACGAAGGTGATATCATCAGCATCGATATTGGTGCCAAATATAAAGGTTATCACGGAGATTCGGCCTGGACGTATCCGGTCGGAGCCGTCGATGATGAAACCATGGAACTGCTGAGAGTTACTGAGCAATCATTGTTTAAAGGACTTGATGAAGCAAAACCAGGTGTACGCCTTTCAAATATATCCCATGCGATCCAGAGCTTCGTTGAGCCTGAAGGCTTTTCAATCGTAAGAGAGTATGTGGGCCACGGAGTAGGGCAGGAGCTTCATGAGGATCCTCAAATTCCTCATTACGGCCCGCCAAACAAAGGACCACGCCTCAAGCCTGGTATGGTATTGGCTGTAGAACCGATGGTGAACGCAGGGTCTCGCTATGTGAAGACGCTTGGTGACCATTGGACGGTAGTCACTCAAGATGGTAAAAGGTGCGCTCACTTTGAGCACACCATTGCAATTACGGATGAAGGATATGAAATCCTTACAAAATCCTAAATGAAGGTGATCGTTTTTGAACGAATCTGAGTCGAGTCCGCGAATAGGTCAAATTGTTCGTATTGTGCAGGGGCGTGAGGCAGGACAGTACGCGGTAGTGATCGATGTACTGGATGGCCGCTTTGTGCTGCTTGCCGACGGAGAGAAACGTAAGTATGATCGACCAAAGAAAAAGAATTTGCAACATGTTGAGCTTATGGATTTCATCTCTCCGGAAGTCCAGGACAGCCTTCTGGAAACTGGTCGTGTCACAAATGGCAAGCTTCGATTTGCCGTATCAAAATATGTCAATGAAGCAGTGACTGATTTGAAGAAGGGAGATCAACTCGATGGCGAAAGACGATGTAATTGAAGTAGAAGGGACCGTCGTTGAAACCTTACCGAACGCACAGTTCAAGGTTGAACTCGAGAACGGTCACTCCGTTTTAGCTCACGTTTCCGGTAAAATTCGCATGCACTTTATTCGAATCTTACCAGGAGACAAGGTAACGGTAGAACTTTCCCCTTATGACTTAACAAAAGGACGTATTACGTACCGTTATAAATAAAACTCCGATCTTAAAGGAGGTATGGATGATGAAGGTAAGGCCTTCTGTAAAACCAATTTGCGAAAAATGCAAAGTCATCAAACGTAAAGGTAAAGTCATGGTTATCTGTGAAAACCCTAAGCATAAACAAAAACAAGGCTAAAACTGAAGGAGGTGCACGTAACTTATGGCACGTATTGCAGGTGTAGATATTCCTCGTGACAAGCGAGTAGTCGTATCCCTAACTTACGTTTACGGTATCGGTAAATCCCTTGCCAAAGACGTACTAGCTGAAGCTGGCGTTTCTGAAAATACTCGCGTTCGCGATCTTACAGAAGACGAACTAGGTAAAATCCGTAAAGCAGTGGAACAACACAACACGGAAGGTGACCTTCGTCGTGAGAACTCTCTTAACATCAAGCGTTTGATTGAGATCGGTTCTTATCGCGGAATCCGTCACCGTCGTGGACTTCCACTTCGCGGACAGAAGACGAAAAACAACTCTCGTACACGTAAAGGCCCACGTCGTACCGTGGCTAACAAACGTAAATAATAAGCAACACAAAGGAGGTAAGCTAACTATATGGCACGTAAAGGAAACACTCGTAGTCGTAAGCGTCGCGTGAAAAAGAATATAGAGACCGGTGTGGCACACATCCGCTCTACTTTCAACAACACAATCGTAACGATCACTGATGTTCAAGGTAACGTTATCGCGTGGAGCAGTGCTGGATCCCTTGGTTTCAAAGGTTCCCGTAAATCTACTCCATTCGCTGCTCAAATGGCTTCTGAAAATGCGGCGAAAGACGCTATGGACAACGGTATGAAAACTCTTGAAGTAACAGTTAAAGGCCCTGGTGCTGGTCGTGAAGCAGCAATCCGCTCTCTACAAGCAGCAGGTCTTGAAATCACGGCAATCCGTGACGTAACTCCAGTACCACACAACGGTTGCCGCCCACCAAAACGTCGTCGCGTATAATAGTTCTGAATAGAATTTGTCACCCTGTCTATAATGGGTTATGATAGCTTTTAATCATCACCGCCGTAGACAGAGAAAATATGCAGTTGTCTTTTTATCGGGACTGCCTACCTGAGGAATTTCGGTTAGACCTATTGTCTAACCGGGGTTTCGACGTTTTGAAGGAGGGTTTAGTGTAAATGATCGAAATTGAAAAGCCAAAGATTGAAACGGTCGAGATCAGCGATGAGTCTACTTTTGGTAAGTTCGTCGTAGAACCGCTTGAGCGTGGGTATGGTACAACTCTAGGGAACTCCTTGCGTCGTATCCTATTATCCTCACTTCCCGGCTCTGCTGTCACATCAGTTCAAATTGACGGGGTCCTTCATGAGTTCTCAACTATTGAAGGTGTCGTCGAAGACGTAACCACAGTCATTCTTAATCTAAAGAAACTAGCTTTGAAGGTTTATTCCGACGAAGAGAAGACTTTGGAGATTGATGTACAGGGTGAAGGAAAAGTTACAGCGGCTGACATTACGCACGACAGTGATGTAGAAGTTCTTAATCCAGATCTTCACATCGCAACATTAGATAGCAACTCCAGCTTCCGTGCACGTATTACAGCAGAACGCGGCCGAGGATATCGTCCGGCTGAAGGAAACAACCATGAGGATCAACCAATTGGCGTCATTCCAGTTGACTCTATTTTTACGCCGGTATCCCGTGTAACGTATCAAGTAGAGAACACTAGAATCGGTCAAACATCTAACTTTGATAAGTTGACGTTGGATGTATGGACGGATGGCAGCATTCGTCCGGAAGAAGCGATCTCTCTTGGGGCTAAAATCTATATGGAACACCTCAATATCTTTGTAGGCCTTACAGATGAAGCTCAAAAAGCTGAAATCATGGTTGAAAAAGAAGAGGACCAAAAAGAAAAAGTTCTAGAAATGACGATCGAAGAACTTGACCTTTCTGTCCGTTCTTACAACTGCTTGAAACGCGCTGGTATCAACACAGTGCAGGAACTTGCGAATAAGTCTGAAGAAGACATGATGAAGGTACGCAACCTTGGTCGCAAGTCACTTGAAGAAGTGAAGCACAAGTTGGACGAACTGGGCTTAGGTTTAAGAAAAGACGATTAATAGATAGAACACATCTAAGAGATTCAGATAAGGGAGGGATTATCAATGGCTAGAAAACTAGGACGTACAACTGATCAGCGTATGGCGCTACTTCGTAACTTAGCGACAGACTTGATCATTCACGAACGTTTGGAAACAACAGAAGCTAAAGCGAAAGAGCTTCGTTCTGTTGTAGAAAAAATGATTACACTAGGGAAACGCGGCGATCTACATGCCCGTCGTCAAGCTGAATCATTCCTTTACAATGCGCAAGCCGACGAAGATGGGGAGCAAACAGCTTTGCAAAAGCTATTCTCTGACATCGGCCCACGCTATGAAGACCGTCAAGGTGGTTACACTCGCGTGCTTAAGCTAGGCGAGCGTAAAGGTGATGGAGCGAAAATGGCGATCATTGAACTAGTTTAATGAATACCATGAGGGTTAAAGGGCAGGACTGAATCTCATCGCGAGGTTACATCCAGCCCTTTTTTTATATCCAAATAGAAGAAAATACCGTCTGGATGGGGTCGGTTTTTAGGTGACCCATCCTTCGGTTGATAGGAAATGATGTCATATTTCCTGGGAAATAGTCAGTTGAGCAGAGGAGGAACACAGATGGGAGAGAGACAAGTCGAGTTTCGTCATGTGTCTTTTAAATACCAGGAAGACATGCCCTGGGTGTTGAAGGATGTGAGCTTCACCATAGGTCCGGATGAGTGGGTGGCCATCATCGGTCATAATGGTTCAGGCAAATCGACGATTGCTAAATTAATGAATGGACTTTTGTTTCCTCAGGAAGGGGAAATTATCGTCGATGGAATGAAAGTGACACCTGAGACGGTGTGGGAAGTCAGAAAACAGGTAGGGATGGTCTTTCAGAATCCGGATAACCAGTTTGTAGGGACCACCGTCAGGGATGACGTTGCGTTCGGAATGGAAAACCACGGCATGCCTCGCGAACTTATGGTTGAGCGCATCAAAGAAAGCCTGGAAGCCGTCCGTATGGAAGCATATGAGAGGCATGAACCCCACCGGTTATCAGGCGGTCAAAAACAGCGGATTGCCATCGCCAGCGTCCTTGCTGTATCACCTGAATTCATCATTCTTGATGAAGCAACCGCCATGCTTGATCCAAAAGGCAGAAAAGAAATCATGAAGACCGTCAGCGACGTCCAGCAGGAAAGAGACTTGTCATTAGTGACGATCACCCACGACCTTCAAGAAGTGACATTGGCTTCAAGAGTGATTGTCATGAATGGTGGGGAAGTTTGGATGGAAGGGACACCGCGAGACGTATTCTCTAGAAAAGAACAGTTGACTGAAATTGGCTTGGATACTCCGTTTGTAAGTAAAATGGCTGATCACCTCAAAGAAGAAGGTTTGAGCCTATCTCGTGAGCCACTCAATCACCAGGAGTTGTTGGAGGACTTATGCACATCTCGTTTGAACATGTAAGCTATACCTATCAACCGAACAGTCCATTCGAACACAAAGCACTGAATGATATGACCTTCTCGATCGAATCTGGTTCTTTTGTAGCTGTCATCGGCCACACAGGTTCAGGGAAGTCGACACTGATTCAGCATTTGAACGGACTGTTGCAACCAACCGAAGGGAAAATTCATCTGGGTGATTATACAATTGAAGCCGGTGTAAAAAACAAACACTTGAGAGAGCTGCGTGAAAACGTCGGCGTTGTTTTCCAATATCCTGAGCATCAATTGTTCGAGGAAACAGTCGCGAAAGATATTGCCTTCGGTCCTCAGAATTTCGGAGTCCCTCAAGAAGAAATCGAACGAAGCACGAAAGCTGCGGTTAAGGCGACCAAGCTCCCTGAAGATTTGCTCGATCGTTCACCATTCGACTTGAGTGGTGGTCAGATGCGCCGTGTGGCTATATCGGGCGTGCTTGCGATGGATCCTAAGGTGCTTGTTTTGGATGAACCGACCGCAGGCCTTGACCCTAGTGGCCAAAAAGAAGTGATGGACATGTTCTATGACCTTCATCATGAAAAGGGATTAACGACCATTCTTGTCACACATAGTATGGAAGATGCCCTTGCCTATGCCGACTATATTCTGATTATGAACCAGGGGGAACTTTACAAAGAAGGGGCACCATTGGATATTTTCCGGCAGAAGGAAGACCTTGAGCAAGTCCAGTTGGATGTTCCGGAAGTCATCGCTTTCTTAAGTAAAGCGGAGAAAGAGTATGGGATTGAACTTGAATATAAAGGTCAGACCATAGCTGAGTTAGCAAAAGAATTAGCCCGCAAAGTGAGAGGGGGCAGCGATCATGAGTAGTTCTTTAATTATCGGTCAGTATATCCCGACAGATTCCGTGATCCACCGCCTTGACCCTCGTTCGAAAATCGCTATCATCTTCTTTTATGTTGTGATCGTATTTTTTGCTAACTCTGTTATGAGCTACGGGGTGCTTGCTCTCTTTGCTGTCGGAAGCGCCTTGCTTTCCCGTGTGCCATTCCGTTACATTATGAAAGGTTTGAAACCGGTCTGGTTCCTCATTGTGTTTACGTTCCTCCTACATTTGTTTGTCACGAGGGAAGGGGACGTCGCTTTTTCTATATTTGGCTGGGATGTTTACAGGGAAGGTCTCGTCCAGGGAGGAGCCATTTCGTTAAGGTTCTTCCTCCTGATCCTTGTGACTTCGCTGCTTACTCTGACAACGACGCCGATTGAAATTACAGATGCCATTGAGGAGCTGTTGGGTCCTTTGAAAAAAGTGAAGTTCCCTGTTCATGAACTGGCGCTGATGATGTCGATCTCCCTTCGCTTCATTCCAACATTGATGCAGGAGACAGAGAAAATTTCCAAAGCCCAGGCATCCCGTGGTGTAGATTTCCGCACAGGGACGTTAAAGGACCGTGTGAAGGCGATTGTACCTCTTCTAGTCCCTTTGTTCGTCAGTGCATTCAAACGCGCAGAGGAGCTCGCTATGGCAATGGAAGCGCGTGGATATCAAGGAGGGGAAGGGCGTACAAAGCTCAGGGAACTGAGGATATCGAAACTTGATATTTCATTGTATGTCCTGTTCGCTCTGTTAATCATCGCCCTATTCATGACAAGAAGCTGATGGGGAGGAACTTTTTATGATAAGAATTCGTATGGTCATCCGTTATGATGGAACGAATTACGCCGGCTATCAAGTTCAGCCCAATGGGAATACGATCCAGGCAGAGCTTGAGAAAGCATTAAGGAAAATGCATAAAGGGGAACAGGTGAAAGTGGTCGCTTCCGGCCGGACGGATGCACGTGTTCATGCGGTCGGTCAGGTGATTCATTTTGAGACTCCCCTTCACATTCCTATGGCGAATTGGAAAAGAGCACTGGGGTCGCTTCTTCCGGATGATATTCAAGTCGTTTCTGCGGATCAGGTTTCTGAAGAATTTCATGCAAGATATGATGCGAAGGGAAAAGAGTACCGCTATTATGTGCATCATGCTCATGAGCCTGACCTCTTCCGCCGTCATTATACTCACCACGTCCGGGCAGAACTCGATATCGTCCGTATGAAAGAAGCGTGCAGCCATCTTGAGGGCGAGCATGATTTCACCTCATTTTGTTCACCAAAGACAGACATTAAAGGGACCAAGGTCCGGACGATCTATAAAGCGGAAGTAACCAAAGAAGGAAATGACATTGTGTTTATCTTCCGGGGTTCAGGCTTCCTCTATAATATGGTCCGGATTCTTGTCGGAACTTTGCTGGAAATCGGCAGAAACGAACGTAACCCCGAAGATATAAAGCGGATCATCGAAGCGGAAGACCGTAACGAAGCAGGGAAAACGGCACCACCACAAGGGTTATTTTTATGGGAAGTGTTTTATTAGAAGGATTTCACCAAAAAAATGTGGTACTCTTTTAAAAAAACAACGAATCCAGGTGTGCATGCCCTTGACATATAGTTACAAGGTGTTATATTATATTCTATGGCATTTTATTTCTGTACCACGGTTAGCCCCGGAAAACTAATCGTATTTGAGATAAATGATAAAGTAGTAACGAAGTCTATGAGAAATCAAACATTTCAGGAGGGAAACCGATATGCGCACAACTTTCATGGCAAATGAAAACAACGTTGAACGTAAATGGTATGTTGTGGATGCTGCAGGGCAAACACTCGGCCGTTTAGCGAGCGAAGTTGCTGCGATCCTTCGCGGTAAAAATAAACCAACATACACACCACACGTTGACACAGGTGACCACGTCATCATCATCAATGCTGGTGAGATCCAACTTACAGGAAACAAAATCAACGATAAGATCTATTATCGTCACTCTAACCACGTAGGTGGTTTGAAATCTCGTACGGCTAACGAAATGCGTACGAAATACCCTGAGCAAATGCTAGAGCTTGCTGTTAAAGGGATGCTTCCAAAAGGAAGTCTTGGACGTAAGATGGGCAAGAAACTTCATGTTTACGCTGGCGCTGAACACAAACATGAAGCACAAAAACCAGAAGTTTACGAACTTCGCGGATAATCAAAGGAGGTAATCTTAGTGGCACAAGTACAATACTCAGGTACTGGTCGTCGTAAGAGCTCAACAGCTCGTGTACGTCTTGTTCCAGGAACTGGTCGTGTAGTAGTAAACAAACGTGATGCTGAAGACTTTTTCCCATATGAAACTCTTCGTATGATTCTGAAACAGCCTCTAGCTGTTACAGAAAATGAAGGTAACTATGATGTATATGTAAACGTAGATGGCGGTGGATTCACAGGACAAGCTGGTGCAATCCGTCACGGAATCGCTCGTGCTTTGTTACAAGCGGATCCTGAATACCGTACACCATTGAAGCGCGCTGGTCTATTGACTCGTGACGCACGTATGAAAGAGCGTAAGAAATACGGTCTTAAAGGTGCTCGTCGCGCTCCACAATTCTCCAAGCGTTAATCGATGCTTATACAAAAGACTCTCAACCGACTCGGTTGGGAGTCTTTTTTTATGTTTTACGGGGACGGTGAGGTCTTATATGACGTGCCTGACACCGATGGCTGATAAATGGTGCCAGGCACTGGATCTAACGAAACGGGTGCCTGGCACCGATGAAAGTAAAACCGGTGCCAGACATACTTGAAAGCATATGAATATCTGTAAAATCCTTATTCCGATATACTAAGGGAAAAGATATACGTATGGAGGGGTTCACATGCTTTTTCATGAAAAAGAAAACATCCATGTTACTCAAGTCACTTTAAGAGTCATGGATCTGAACCGGTCGTTGGAATTTTATACAAACATCTTCGGTTTTCAAATATGGGAGCGGTCCAGTAATGCCGTTTACTTAAGTGCAGGAGAAGAAAAGCCGCTTCTTGTTCTTGAAGAGGATAAGGATGTTATACCACCCAATAGAAAAGCAACAGGGCTGTATCATTTTGCACTCCTTTTACCAGAAAAGGCGGACCTTGCCGATTTGGTCAAACATTTGCTTAAGAACAATATCCAGGTGGCTTCGGCGGATCATCTCGTTAGTGAAGCCATTTACTTCTCGGATCCTGATGGGAATGGTATAGAAGTGTATATCGACCGGCCCTCCTCATTATGGGAATGGTCAGGAAATGAGGTAAAAATGACCGTCGACCCGTTGGATTTCGAAGAGTTGTTCCGATTTGAAACCAACGCCGGATGGATGGGGCTGCCGGATCGCACGGTCATGGGCCATATTCATCTTCATGTATCAGATCTTGCACAAGCGAAGCAATTTTATTGTGACGGTCTCGGATTCGATATAGTGAGCAGTTTCGGTGATCAGGCCTTATTTATTTCATCAGCCAATTACCATCATCATATTGGGCTTAATACATGGAAGGGTGCCGATGCTCCGGCTCCAGAAGATCAGGAAGCAGGATTGAAATGGTTTGATATTCATTTTCCTCAGGAACACTCAAGGAAAGAAGCGATCAATAGGATCCGGCAAATGGGAGCGTCTGTCGATGAAAAAGAAGGAGTCATCTACACGATGGACCCATCAAGTAATGGTATTCGGTTGCTTGTGTGAATTTGATCCCCAGGGTTCCTAACTATTAAAAAGCTTTCTCATGCCTTCACATATTTGTCCACCCTGTCCCATATAGTGAAAAAGGGAGGAGTATAAGGGAGTGTGAGGCATGCGAAAACCTAGGTTGAAAACATTTTTATGGTTAGCAGGGGTCATTGTACTGGTGTGCGCTGTGTCCTATCCGATTCAGGAGGCAAAGGATGCCTGGACGGTATGGTCGTCCCCTCTATCTGGGAAAGTGATTGTATTGGATCCTGGACATGGAGGACCTGATGCTGGTGCTTCTGGCAAAGATGGTACGGAAGAGAAAGTCATTACTTTGCAAATGGCTGAATACCTTCGTGATTATTTGCAGCAAGCGGGTGCACTCGTGTACCTCACCCGTGATGATGACAATGACCTTGCATCAGATGAAGCGGAAAAAGCGCGGCGCAGGCAAGCGGAAGATGTCCGAAACAGGGTTCAGTACATTGAAGAAAAAGAAGCGGATTTATACATCAGTTTACATTTGAATGCCATTCCATCTGAAAAATGGAGCGGCGCCCAGACCTTTTACTATCCAAAAAATGAGGAAAGCAAAACCTTGGCGAAGTTCATTCAATCTGAAATCAAGGAGAACATAGGGAATACGGATCGGGGAGCTTTTGGTTTGTCTAATATTTATATCCTTAAACACGCGAAAGCCCCAGGTGTTTTAGTGGAAGCCGGGTTTTTGTCGAACCCAGGGGAGCGAGAATTGTTAAAGGATAATGATTACCAAAGGAAAATGTCAGCATCCATCTATCAGGGTGTGCTCCGGTATGTCACAGAAAGAGAGCTTCCTTCTGACGACTGATTGAAGCAAATCACTTAGAAAGCGTTTCATATATGTTATACTAGCCATAGTGAAACATATTTCTAAGGATGGTGAACCGGCTTGTTGACAGAAGGAAAAGTACTAGAAATCCTCCATTCAATCGAAGACCCGTTTTTACATAAAACGTTGGAAGAAACCGGTGGAGTTGAAGAGATAAAAATCAAGGAAGAAAAAAATCATGTCAGCGTAAAAATATTGATCGGAAAGACAAATACGGCTGAACAGATGGAATTGCAGCAGAAAATTGTCAATGCGCTGAAAAGCGGTGGAGCGGCAACGGTCGGCTTGCGTTTCGACCAGCTTCCAGATGAAGTGATTCAAAGGTTCCAACCTGAAGCGGAGCAGGAGCAGGAAGCCTCTCTTCTAGGTGGAAATACAGGGACGAAGTTCATCTCCATTGCCAGTGGTAAGGGTGGCGTAGGGAAATCCACAGTCACGGTTAACCTTGCCGTAGCTTTAACACGCCTTGGTAAGAAAGTTGGGATCATTGACGCGGATATTTATGGTTTCAGTGTTCCGGATATGATGGGTGTTGAAGAACGACCAGTCGTTCGCGGAGAGAAGATTATTCCTGTAGAACGGTTCGGGGTCAAGCTTGTATCGATGGGTTTCTTTGTAGAAGATAATTCTCCGATTATCTGGCGCGGACCTATGCTCGGCAAAATGTTGACGAGCTTTTTCAAAGAAGTGGAATGGGGCGACCTCGATTACCTGCTTCTTGATTTGCCGCCGGGAACCGGTGATGTGGCATTGGATGTACATTCCATGCTTCCGTCTTCTAAAGAAATCATCGTAACGACTCCGCACCCGACGGCCGCTTTCGTAGCTGCGCGTGCAGGTCAAATGGCTCTGAAAACGGAACATGAAATTCTTGGTGTCGTTGAAAACATGGCTTATTTTGAAAGTAAAGAGACAGGGAACAAAGAGTTCGTCTTCGGTAGAGGAGGCGGCGTGAAGCTCGCAGAAACCCTTCAAACAGGAGTTCTCGGCCATGTGCCGCTTCAACAGCCTTACGAAGAAGAAGATGTTTTCGCGCCATCTGTCTACCAGGCAGATCATCCAATCGGTGTCATTTACCGTAATATGGCTGCAAAAGTAATCGATAAATATTAATATCAAAACACGCACTTCTCAAAGAAGTGCGTGTTTTTTGGCTTGTGGTTAGCCTTGCTGACTTTTTTCTTCTTCACCGCTGCTCCCGTTGCCGGATTGTTCTTCACTGCTGCTTTGCCCGCCTTGATCGGAGGACTCGGATTTCCCTCCGCCACCACTCTGCATTTTCTCCGCTGCTTTCAATAAAGTTTCGCTCATTTTCGCTTGGAAAACAGGGCTGTTCAAAGTTTCTTCTATCGTTTTCTGCAGATGCGAACGGAATTGCTGCCCTTCCATGACGGTAACCATTTCCTTCATCATTTCAGGGTTTTTATAAAGCTCAATCATCAATTTTTGGTACTCAGCATCTTTCATTAATCCTTTCATCAACTTTTTCTGTTGATCTTCAAGGACTTTACTGAACTCTTGGACGAACTTTGGGTCGGAGAACATTTTACTCCAAAAAGCTTTTCCTTCTTCAGATACGAGTGTCTGTTGGACAGCCTGCGAAACAACTTCTGACTCGAGGGCCATCTGTTGCTGCATTTTCTCATCAGAAAGGACTTCAGTCATCGCTTTCTTCCCGTCGTCCGATTTCAGAATATCAACGATCATCTTTTTCGTTGTATCATAATCCGTCTGTTCACTTGCACTTGATGCCCCGCTGCAAGCAGCCAGGAGTACAAGGAGTAGGACGGGACATAAGAATCGGAGTTTGGACATTTTGCATGTCCCCTTTCTTAAGTTCTCCTTACGTTTACTATCTGCGATTCGACAGAAATTATACGAAGACTGGAGGAAAAAAGCTCGGCTTCGTGGTAAAATACGGTGGAAAAGTCTTTTGTATAATAGGGGGAACTTCCGTGAATAGTCGTAAATGGGTAAGGTTGTTTTTAACGACCTTATGGATCGGCGGTTTGACGACGTTGATCATCAGTTTTATTTTTAAATATGATTCTTATGCTGAAGTGCTGAAGCCGTTGCAACTCTTTGAGCTCTTTGGCTTATTATTATTTTTTGCGGGTCTTGGATTTATATTCAGCATCATTAGTCAAATGGGTTTCTTCGCCTATCTGACAGTCAATCAGTTTGGAAAGGGGATTTTCCGTTCTTTATGGATCCCTGTCCAACTCTTCTTGATCGCTTTTACGCTTTTTGACCTCGTGTACTTTAGATACCAGGCAGCAGCAGAGGACGCATCCATCTGGCCATTTTTATGGACAGCCTTAGGTCTTCTTGGTCTCTCCATAATCGTTGCTTATATAAAAGCAAAGGAAACGAAGTGGCATGCTTTTATTCCTGCACTGTTTTTTATGATTGTCGTTACGAGTGTAGAGTGGGTCCCTGCCTTGAGAGCCCAGGGCAGTGATTATGTATGGCTTATGATTATTCCTTTGTTCATCTGTAATGCTTATCAACTTATTTTACTTCACCGTATAACGAAAACATCTGAAAAAGCTGCTTAAAAAAAACAACCACCGCATAGGAGTAGCGGTGGTTGTTTTTTTAGGCGACTATTCAATTTGAGTGGTTTCTGATTCTGCGCCGCTGACTAGTTCAGTAATGCTTACGAATTTCAGTCCTTTTTGTTTCAAACCGGGCAAGATGACCTCAAGAGCTTTTGCCGTCTGTTTTACCGAGTCAGAAGCATGCATCAAGATGATATCTCCTTCAGACCCCTCATTCAGAACAGTATCTATGATGGAGTTCGTTCCTGGGTTTTCCCAGTCCCTTGGATTAATACTCCATTGCACCGCTTGCATTCCTTTGTCTTCAATCATCTTCAAAACCTCTTTATCCATATGACCATGAGGAGGGCGGATCCATTTGATTTCTTCAAAGCCCAATTTTTCAAAAGCTTCCTTTGCTTGGTTCAAGTCTTGTTGTACTTGTGCAGGCTTTTGTTCAAGGTAACTTTCGTATTTATATCCCATCATCCCGATTTCGTGTTTTCCTTCATGAATAGTCTTAATAATATCGGGGTGACGCTCTGCCCATTCCCCACTAACGAAAAAAGTCGCCTGGGCCTTGTTCGCTTCTAACTGCTTTAACACGTCGTGGACCTTCTCTGTTCCCCAGCTTATATTAAATGTCAGTGCAACGTTCGAATTCTTATCGCTTCCTTGTGTCAAAGCACGGGGCTCACCTTCATTAGAAAAGACGGGGAGTTGACTCCACTGTCCGATCCACAAGAAAAGGGCACAAAAAAATGCCAAAGCCACCACAACTCCATAGCGTTTCATCCGCTCAGCTTTCCAAGTGTAGAAACTCATTGCACGATTCACCTTCCTTCCAATATGTTCTATACATATGAAAAAAAGGACAACCTATGCTAAAAACACAAGATTTAGGGTAAAAATATAGAGAGTTGTTCAAGGGAGGTCCTTTAAGGTGCATGGTTTAATGATTAATGAACAGGAACGTCGTGAAATTGAATACTTGTTAAAGAGAGAGATGGAAGAAATCACGTTTGACCTCGGAGACCACAGAATCGACCAAGGACTGAAAAGAGCGATGGAAGAAAGGTATGAAGTTCTTTTTCAGATCTTCCGAAGATTTGCAACTAGAGAAGAATGTCTACAGTATATGCCAAGGAAAAAGAAACAAAATTAACGCTATAATCATTTCAGCTTATCAATAATGCTAATGGTCAAAAACTAAGCCCTGGATGTAGATCAGGGCTTTTCCTATGCACCGTTGCTCATTGAAATAATTTTTTAAATGAATTTCTAAAAAAGCATTGCTTTTCTTTTTTAGTCTGTGATATATTATTAATCGTTGTCGTAAAGCAAAACAATGCAGCGGAAACGAACGAATTTCATTTGAAAAAAGTTGTTGACACTGCGGGGCAGACATGATAAATTATTACTTGTCGCCAAAACGACAGCAAAAAACATCACAAAAAAGTTGTTGACACAAACAACTGAAAGTGATAAACTAATAAAGTCGCTGACAAAGCGGCAAACAAAACATTTGATCTTTGAAAACTGAACGAACCAACCAGTACGTCAAAACATTTCTTCTTTATAGAAGAAATTTGAAACAAGCACATTCGGTGTGCAAATGAGCAAGTCAAACTTAACTTTTATGGAGAGTTTGATCCTGGCTCAGGACGAACGCTGGCGGCGTGCCTAATACATGCAAGTCGAGCGCGGGAAGCGA
>NZ_QUAE01000021.1:0-55269 GCF_003386945.1 Halobacillus trueperi
TGAGATTTCCCTTTGCTTTAAGCAAATAAGATCCCTCAGAGACGATGAGGTTGATAGGTCCGAGGTGGAAGCGTGGTGACACGTGGAGCTGACGGATACTAATGGATCGATGACTTATCTATCTGATGAAAATCATTCGTGAAAAGATCGTACTCTTTTAAACAAGATGTTTCCTTATCCAGTTTTGAGGGTTTTCAAAAAAACTTGAAATTAACCCTTGATTTTTTCTCTGAAGGACAATATAATATATCTTGTCCCTGAAAAACAGAGACTCACAGAGATCTGGTGATGAAGGCGAAGAGGTCACACCTGTTCCCATGCCGAACACAGAAGTTAAGCTCTTCAGCGCCGATGGTAGTCGGGTTTACCCCCGTGAGAGTAGGACGTCGCCAGGTTTCAATAATATTCCAACGTAGCTCAGTGGTAGAGCAATCGGCTGTTAACCGATCGGTCGTAGGTTCGAATCCTACCGTTGGAGCCATATGGAGAGTTGTCCGAGTTGGCCGAAGGAGCACGATTGGAATTCGTGTAAACCGTTACCACGGTTTCGAGGGTTCGAATCCCTCACTCTCCGCCATCTAACATTGGCCCGTTGGTCAAGTGGTTAAGACACCGCCCTTTCACGGCGGTAACACGGGTTCGAATCCCGTACGGGTCACCACTTATCGGAGGATTAGCTCAGCTGGGAGAGCACTTGCCTTACAAGCAAGGGGTCGCAGGTTCGAACCCTGCATCCTCCACCATAACGAAAATCAATATCATGAGTTCTTAAAAGAATTCACATTATCGCGGGGTAGAGCAGTCTGGTAGCTCGTCGGGCTCATAACCCGGAGGTCACAGGTTCAAATCCTGTCCCCGCAACCAAATTATTCATTTCACTACGTCGAATGATCATCCTAGTTAAATGAAAATAGTAGTACTAACAAGTACAACCAAATTGGTCCGGTAGTTCAGTTGGTTAGAATGCCTGCCTGTCACGCAGGAGGTCGCGGGTTCGAGTCCCGTCCGGACCGCCACTTTAAATCAGTAAATACATAGTTTGGCTCGGTAGCTCAGTCGGTAGAGCAACGGACTGAAAATCCGTGTGTCGGCGGTTCGATTCCGTCCCGAGCCACCATTTAGCCGGCCTAGCTCAACTGGCAGAGCAACTGATTTGTAATCAGTAGGTTGGGGGTTCAAGTCCTCTGGCCGGCACCATCTGAAAGTTTTTCAGCGTGGAGGGATAGCGAAGTTGGCCAAACGCGGCGGACTGTAAATCCGCTCCCATCGGGTTCGTAGGTTCGAGTCCTACTCCCTCCACCATTTATTTTCAATCAAATAGGGGTATAGTTTAATGGTAAAACTACGGTCTCCAAAACCGTCAATGTGGGTTCGATTCCTACTACCCCTGCTTTTCAATTATGGCGGTTGTGGCGAAGTGGTTAACGCACCGGATTGTGGTTCCGGCATTCGTGGGTTCGATTCCCATCAGCCGCCCCATTATATCGATAAAGAAACATATATATTGGGCCATAGCCAAGCGGTAAGGCAACGGTTTTTGGTACCGTCATGCGCTGGTTCGAATCCAGCTGGCCCAGCCACTTTAATTGCGGGAGTAGTTCAGTGGTAGAACACCACCTTGCCAAGGTGGGGGTCGCGGGTTCGAATCCCGTCTCCCGCTCCAAAAAAATCACATATTCAATCGAACTTGAATATGATACAATCGTAATTGAACGTGATATGGCGGCATAGCCAAGCGGTAAGGCAGAGGACTGCAACTCCTTTATCACCGGTTCGATTCCGGTTGCCGCCTCCATAGACACATGCCGGTGTGGCGGAATTGGCAGACGCGCACGACTCAAAATCGTGTTCCTCACGGAGTGCCGGTTCGACCCCGGCCACCGGTACTAATGAAATGGTTAAGAGACGTCCTTCGGGGCGTCTTTTTTCGTATATAAAATGGATCGTGCGTAGTGTTTGCCCCCTTGCGAATTAATTTCGAAGGGAAATGATTACATGCGCAAACTAACGCAAGATCAATTTATAGAGGAATTCGTTATTCACGGACTAGAGGAAAAGTATGCGAAACTAACCGAGCGACTTTTTAATTTCATGAGCGAAGAGGATGGGGCAGACTTTATCGATCTGTATTTCGTTGAAGGCGTCGGCCATATCGGTTCATCCGAAGACGGCGAATATATTTACGTTACGGAACGGGGAAACGGTCATGACTAGGCGAAGGAATGCGAAGATAGATACGTCATCGAGAATGGAATCGAATAAGTAAACGAAAACGACCGTCCCCGGATTTCGAGGGGGGTCGCTTTTTTTTGGCTCTACAATATTTGTTAGGGTCTTAGAAAATTCGGCATAAAAAATGCACACAAGCTCCTTGTCTACTACACTTGAATTGTCGAGAAACAAGCAAGCAAGGAGTTGTATGCACATGCATTTTAACATGATATTACCAGGATTAGAAGACGTTAAGGTAACTCAAATGGAAGAAAGAGCTGGTGTGTTAGATTCCGAAACACGTACACACATGTCCTCAATGCAGAGAAACGACCTCTAATGTCCATGATTACCGTATTCAAAAGGTTCAGCACCTCAAATTATTTGAACGCTCCACCTATCTTTACTATAGGCAACGCCGCTATGCCTGTGTATGTGGGAAGCAATTTGCGGAGTCTAATCCCATTGTCGAGCGTTATCAGTGACACACGAAAGAGTGGAACCAAGCGCTGGGGCTTCGAGTGATCCAGGGCATGAATTTCAAAGATACAACTGCCCAGTTCCGCACATCCCAAACCACCGCCATGCGTCGCTTTGATAAGGTTTCAGCGCCGATGTTGAAGAAGTTGGATAAGTTACCTGAAGTGATTGCGATCGATAAATACAAAGGTGATACGAAAGCCGGTAAATATCAAGTCATTATAGGAGACGGGTACACAGGTGAACCGTTGGACATCTTGCCGGATCGGTCCGTAAAAACGGTCAAACAATACCTTCAATCAAAAGGGCAAAACGTCCAAATTGTGATTATGGAAATGAGTCATTCCTTTAAATCAGCTGTTCAAAAAGCACTGGGAGATCCGATAATTGTCGCCGATCTCTTTCACTTTTGTCGATACATTTATTGGGCTTTAGAAAAAGTGCGCCGCAGAGTACAGAAGGAATTTCATGAGTACGATCGCAAAAAGTGTAAACGTATGAAGCATATCTTTTATAAATCGTATGACCGCTTAAGTCAAAAGCAGCATTGGCATTTGGAAAGGTATTTAGGTATGTCAGAGTATTTACGTACCGCTTATGGAAAGCATTCCGAAGCTGGTTTGAGGCAGCGAAACGAAACGGAACAACAGCGATTCACGAAGTAAAAGCATCGCTATATAGGTATTACGAACAAGTGAAAGCCAGTGGTTTAATAGAGTTCAATCAGGCCGTTCAGACCCTGAAGAATTGGCAAGTTGAAGTGCTGAATAGCTTTTCCTTCAATTACAGCAATGGTTTTATTGAGGGGTTGAACAATCAAACTTAAGTCATTAAACGGATTGCGTTTGGATTTAGAAGATATGATCGCCTTCGATTTAAGGTATTACTGCATCATCAATTCAAAGAATTAAAAGACTTTCAAGTAGGATAAGGAGTGGGAACAGGCTTCCCACCCCAACAATTGACGTAGAACCTTTTTTTATCCATTATCGTTATGAGGTTCGACTATTTCGCCCATGAACTTTGAGATTACGTATTCAACGTTTCTGGAATAATATGAGAATACTTTTCGTACAAGTCATGCAACTATCGCCGTAAATAAACTAACAATATAAAGTAATTGTTCCCATTTTAAGACTAAACATATAGCTGCTATTTAGAGGCTTTATCAAGCATTGCATATTTTATAGGAGGGATGGAAAGGATGGAGAGAACGGGAATAGGTAAAATCAAGCTTAGGATAACTTGCAGGAGGGTAAATACTAGTAAGGTTGAGTTAATATTCATGACTTGTTAAAACTTACCTTTAGAGGTAAAATTGTAATACGAATACAATCTTAACCCTATTTACTCTTCTCTAAACAGTAACTCCAGCATATTATTTAGAAATGCAACAAATAGGAGAAGTGAAAGGGTGGTGTATTCATGTGTCCAACATCATTCGTATGGACTTTAATACACTGAGAGGGAGGTTAAAGGGTATGACTACTGGCTTCCAAGAAAAAATAGTAGATATTGAAGAAAAAGCTAATGATATTTTAGAACGCTATCATCCACAGATTATACCTATCGACCCATTAGAAATAGCAAACGCTGAAGGTATTGAAGTGATAAGTGTAGAGTTTACTGAAGAAGAGATTTCGGGTCTTATTGATATTGACGGAATGGAAAAGACGATTTTTGTTAATCACTTCCATCATCCAGTTCGTAAAAGGTTTACTATTGCACACGAGTTAGGGCATTATTTTCTCCATTTACAAGGAATTAGAGACGGAGTGTACGTCGATAATAGTATTAATGAAAGCTTCTTTAGAAAAGAAGTATACGGTGATACTGATAAGCAGAAAGAAAGGGAAGCTAACCAATTTGCAGCTTCTCTGTTAATGCCAAAAAATTGGGTGGAAGCCAAATGGAAAGAAACCTATGATATTGGGGAAATGGCAAAATTGTTTAATGTCTCTTCTTCAGCCATGGGGTATAGATTAATAAATCTGGGAATTATCCAAGCATGAAAGAAAGTTCATCACAAAAAAGACAAGAAACCCAAGAAACTCCTGATACCCAAGGTAGGCAAGAAAAACAGTTACCCATTAAGCGTAAAATAAGTAATGTTACAAAAGATCAGTTGGAGACATATAAGGTTATACATGAGACGAACTTAAAGAAACAAAAAACAGATACTGTACTAGAAGTTTGGAGGAACCAACAAGATTTAGAGAGAAATATGAGAAAGATTTATGCTCGATGGATATTGATTGCGTTAGTGGCTGAGCTTATTGTAGGAAATGGTATTTTCATCCTAGTTGCTTGTGGAGTTTTTACGTTAGAAGAGTGGGTAGTAAATGTTTTTTTCACTGGGATGTACGCTCAAATAATATCTATTACAGTTATAGTGGTAAGAAATTTATTTCCTAATTCGAAAGAGAATAATATTATAGAATTAAATCAAGTTATTAAAGATATATGAGCCTTTTCTCTACAAATGGTTCATATATCTTTTTGTTTAATAATTAAATTAGGGGAAAATATCGGCAGTGTGTACCATGAAAGACTATCAAACGCATAAAAAAAATTCCTCGACTTTGCAGGAGCGGGGCGTTATTAAATCGTTTCAACGTTAAAGTTGCCTGACGCCGACCTTCTTATCGACGTCAGCGACCGCCATTCCCCCGAACCTCCGAACACCTACGTACAATCCAACATCCATACTCTCCCCAAAAATGACCTCAAAAGATTTCTCCTCGTACAAATGAAAAAATTCAAGAGGGTATTAACGATGATTGAAGTGAGTATTCGAAGTGGGGTTTTTAGAGGAGAAGCGTTTTGATGATGCGCTCTTTCAATTCTTACGTGTGTTTATCTCGGAGACTAGCGGTGTTTTGTATGGAAATCGAGTATCGCTCGTAAGAAACTTGCTTATCAAAGGCTTCCCATCATACAAGTACGTCCAACGCCTCGTTTTACGCTTGGATATGGGTGAAGAGGAGTTTCGAGATATGTTCGTTTACTCATGGGGTAAAACTCGAGGTGAGTTACCGAATCACTACCTAAGAGCTAACAAGTGCTACCAATGTTTCTTTCTCGCATCTCAAAAGAAAGAAGACGATCTCGAAGCGTTGTACAATAACGCATACCAACGTTTGCAAGAAGAATACGATGATGAAACGCTCTGTGAGGTACACCGCATTTATCCCCCATATGACCATGCGGAGAGGTTCGGTCCAACTTGAAACTAGAACGGTGGGGCAGCTTGGCCTCGTTTTTTCTTTGCGATAAAGGAGGAAGCTCACGGGAAGTGTCGAATAATACCTCGATAACATTTCGAAGGAGTATAACGAATGACCAAAGCTACTGAAATAGAGCTTTTCGAAATCATCTCGACACTAAAACTACCAGACGGCGACAGATTAATCGACGTCAGCGACTTTGAAGATGAAGACCCTCCGACTACCTTCGTACAATCCAACTTTTCAACCCTCCCGAAAGGAGAACTCCGAACTTTCCTACTCTCGAAAATGAAGCAAATCAAAGCGGGGGACTACGATGATTAACTTCAGTACTACCACGAAAATCATCAACTTTAAATAATCGTTGAAAGGGCGGGGCTTAACGGTTACCGTCTTTTTTGCGTCGAAATGCTTTAGAAATGAAATATCTTAGAGTGCCGGTATTTTTTTCATTCCATTTGTTATCTAGCAATTTACTTTCGGCAATTGATTGTTCATCCATTGCGATAAGTTCATTTTGAAACTTTTTAACATTGTTATAAAGACCCTCCGTAATTTCTATAAATTTCTGTTTTTCTGATTCACTTATTATGTAATCCTCTTCAAAGTTTACTTTCATGAACGAAGCAATAAAATCATTCATCACACTGTCTATACCGCTAATTCTCATGTACAAGGTAGGAGGTACACTTACGTAATCAAATCTGCGTAAATCATCTTGTTTGGATTCAAGTTGAACAGCTAGGTCTTTTAATAAGTTTTCAATGTGTTTTGTATCATTAGTAACCTTAATTTTTTCTATAAACTTTTCAAGATAGGTAATTTCTCTGCTAAGTATATAAGAAATGGCAGTAAATAATTTGATGAAGTTATCTAACTCCCTTTTTCTTTCCATATCCCTAGAGAATACTAACTGTTTCTTTACAGAGCTCAAAGTTACTAATCCTGCGATTAAGGTGCCAAGAAATGCACCACCGATGGCACCGAAAAACTGTAACCAATCTACAATACTAATGCAATCTAAACCTTCACAACTGTTTACTATTTCTACATTGAGTTTATCCAAGACAATTCCCTCTCTTTAAACTATCTATTTAAAGTAATAGTACCATGTAATCAAATGCAGAGAGAAGTCATACAGCGAAGTAACTTTCGGTTCCACGGGGAAATAGTCTGACTCACTTCAACAGAGAGCGATTCTCGAAAATGCCTTGTCTTTCCACGGAACATAACGTAAAATTAATAGTAGGAAAACGGGTTGCACCAATCGTACGCTAATTAACCCGCCAAATGCTCGGATAAATGTACGGTGTGCCCATCGTCGAAGGCTTCGGAGTGCCGGTTCGACCCCGGCCACCGATACTAAAAAATAGTCGAAAAAAGACGCTGTGATTAAACTCACGGCGTCTTTTTTATGCGTTTAACAAGTAGTTAGACGAATACAAAGTTAATGCCACACGATCTGTTTCCGATAGGGTATCCATTGAGCTTCCCAATGCAGCTGTTTGATGAACTGCCGAAAGATGAATATGGTCTGACTACATTTTAAAACAGTTTCGTCAACCTGAAACCTACTTACTTTTGATAAAAATGGATATCGGGAGCTGGAAGCAGGGACATTTGGAATGGATGACCATATCGAAGAGATTGAAACGCTATCAAACTTTTATAGGATACGCCGTATCGGAGACATGGACCAACATTCTCTAAATAACTATGCAAATGAAGTAACGAGTCAAATAGAAACGAATATATAAAAAGAATCACATTCATCTGAGATAAACAGATGGAAGGTTTGTGGGCTGGATATCTTTTGGATGCTGTAGGTTTTGCAGTCGCTTTATTTCTGTTTGGAATGAAAAGATCATAGAGTGTAAATCGCATGAATAAGAACAGGAGTCATTTGGATAGAATAGTAGTGGGTGATGAATATGAACATAAACATGTTTATCGAGTATGCGGCTTTTATGACTCTTTTGCTCCTTGCCGTTTTGCTGACACTAAGAGTCAGAAATGAGGAGCAGCCAGAGGAAATGGATGCTGATGGAATCAGCTCAAATTTAGTCAGGAGATTATATGAAGGTTTTCTTGCTCATGGTTTACAGCCTACATTGGGTTATCGGGTGGATCAGTACACGATTGATGTCGCTTTTCCAGAATTGAAAATTGCGGTGGAAGCCGTAGAGCATGATTTTCTCATTTCTTCCGATGTGTGGGAACAAGAGTGGGAAAAAGAATCTTATCTTAAAAATCATGGTTGGACAGTCTTGAGGTTCAGCGGTGCAAGAATCGATGAGGACCTTTCCCGGATTGTTGAAAAAGTGAGCAGAGAGATGACGGGTAAGTCCAATTCCAGTTAGAAAAAATAAGAAGCCAGGCTGATGCCCGGCTTCTTATTTTTTGTTAAATCGATACAGATATGTGTTTCGCTTCTTTTGTGCTAAAAAGGCCTTTATCCGTAAGCTTCAGGCTAGGGATGACGGGTAATGTCAGAAACGACAGGGTGAGAAATGGATTAAAGTCATTTGTAAAGCCAAGGGTAGACAGATCTTTGTGAATGTCTACTAATTGATGAGCTACCTCCTCGTACCCTTGATCTGACATCAGTCCAGCGATCGGAAGGGGCAACGAAGAGAGGGGGCTCCCTTCATGAAATAAGGTCATTCCCCCGCCGATTTCCCCTAAGTGTTGGATAGCTTTGACGAGATCTTCATCGTTTGTGCCTACGGCTACGATATTGTGAGAATCATGGGCAATGGTTGTAGCTATAGCTCCTCTTTGAAGCCCCATCCCTTTTACAATCCCAAGTCCAATGTTCCCCGTTTGGTGGTGTCTCTCTACGACGACCAACTTTAATTGGTCTTTGTTTACAGAAGGTTGAAAGGAGCCTGATTCCAGCTCAACCTCTTCAATAAGGTGGTCCGTTCTAATTTGATTTTTGTTTATTTTTATGATGTTTCCTTTTTGAGAATCCTTTATAGGTATACGCAATTGTGATTTTGAAAGGTTTGGAATATGAACACTGTTTGTGATTTTTTGAGAACTTGAAGACGAAGGTTGTAGATCCTTTACTAATGTTCCATGGGAAGCCACTTTCTTTCCTTTCTTAAACACTTGTGTCACTTCCAGTGCGTGTAAGTCTTTAAAAAATAGGAAGTCGGCCATGTAGCCTGGCGCAATCGCTCCCTTATCATGAAGTCCATAACACTCGGCCGCATTTAATGTGGCCATTTGGATAGCGGTGATGGGGTCCAAGCCCTGGGCTGTAGCTAAACGGATGTGATGATCGATGCTCCCTTCATTTAAAAGGTCATCGATATGTTTATCATCTGTACAGAAAAGACAACGTCTGGCGTTCCTTTCGTTCACTACAGGCAAAAGGGCTTGCAGGTCTTTGGCAGCGGAACCTTCACGGATACTCACATACATGCCTCGCTGAAGGCGTGCGAGGGCTTCTTCTGCAGTATTACATTCATGATCGGTTTGAACCCCTGCACTCGAATATAGATTGACCGCATCTTCATTCAAACCAGCAAGGTGTCCGTCGACATAACCACCCGCTTCTATCGTTTGTGCGATTTTTTCCAATAACCGCGGATCAGCGTTTCGGAGTGATGAATAATCCATCACTTCTCCGAGTCCCCGGACTTGTGAGTCACTAAGAAAAGGTTGAAGGTCAGGTGCGTGTAATTCTGCCCCTGACGTTTCAAAAGGGGTGGCGGGAACACTGGAAGGGAGCATAAAATGAAAGTCCATAGGAAGATCCTTAGCGTCATCGAGCATAAACTGGATGCCATTTGTCCCAAGGACGTTTCCGATTTCATGAGGGTCGGTAATAACCGTAGTCACACCGTGGGGGATGACGACTTTAGCGAACTCCGAAGGCGGGACCATGGATGATTCAATGTGTACATGAGAATCAATGAAAGAAGGTGCCACGTACTGTCCTTGAGCATCGATCACTTCTTTTCCTTCGTACTCTCCTAAACCTGCAAAGAACCCATCGACAATCGCGACATCCTTATGAATGATTTCCCCATTAAAGACATCAACGATTTGCGCATTTTTAATGACTAGGTCTGCTGGACATTCTTTATTTGCTACCTTTATCTTTTTTGTTAGTGTTTCAATATTCATTCGTGTTCCTCCTCTTTTTAAAGCCTTTGCGTGTGCAGAAAACAAGAGAAGGATTCGTTAATCCCTCTCGTAGTCAAACCATTTACGGTGGTTCGGTAGAGACATTTGGACCTTATTTCCAAATTTATACGCAAGGTTGAATGGTTGATATAATTATAGGAGATTCTATCCTTCCTACAGGTCGTTGTCAATGCCATGTTTTTATTCGAAAGCATTCTCATTTGGGCTCATCTAGTTTAATATTAGAGGGGAGAGAAAATAACGGTTAGCAAAAAAGGAAGGTTCAGATGTCTGCATTGGAAGATAACATTACGAGAATTCACATAGATGATAAGGAATACGTTCTTGTGGGCACCGCTCACGTTTCAAAGGCAAGTGCTGAACAAGTTAAAAGTGTCATTGAAGAAGAGCAACCGGATTCGGTTTGTGTCGAACTTGATGAGCAAAGGTTTCAGTCCATCCAAGATGGTGATCGTTGGAAGAACACAGATATATTTGAAGTGATTAAGAACAAAAAAGCAACCTTATTGCTTGTGAACTTAGCCATTTCCTCTTTTCAGCGACGGATGGCGAAGCAGTTTGGTATTCAAGCGGGTCAGGAAATGATTCAGGGGATTGAGTCAGCTGAAGAAATCGGAGCAGAGCTTGTGTTAGCTGACCGAAATATCCAGATCACTTTTTCAAGGATATGGGGAAACATCGGCCTTGGAGGGAAGATGAAGCTGTTATTGTCCATCTTTTATGGCATCTTCAGTAACGACAAAATCTCTGAAGAAGAGTTGGAAAAGATGAAGTCCCAGGATATGCTTGACGGGATGCTTCAAGATTTGACGGATAACTTTCCAAAATTGAAGAAACCACTCATTGATGAACGGGACCAGTACCTTGCACAGAAAATTAAAGATGCCCCAGGAGAAAAAGTAGTCGCTATTCTTGGAGCCGCCCATGTACCCGGAATCAAGGAAGAAATCCATAAAGAACATGATCTGAAAAAGCTGAAACAGCGGCCGCCCAAATCGAAGGTACCGAAAATCATCGGGTGGAGTATTCCAGTGTTGATTGTATCCATCATTCTCTACACCTTTTTTTCAAATCCGGCAGCGGGCACACAACAAACCATCAGCTGGGTGCTTTGGAATGGGTCCTTCTCTGCGCTGGGAGCAGCTGCAGCTCTTGCCCATCCGTTAGCCATTGTGTCAGCATTCATCATGGCTCCGATCACTTCATTGAATCCATTGATTGCGGCAGGGTGGTTTGCAGGGATTGTCCAAGCCTACTTCCGGCGTCCCAATGTAGCAGATTTTGAAACATTGTCTGATGACGTGACAAGTGTCAAAGGATTCTGGAACAATAAAGTGACTCGTATCCTTCTTGTCGTTGTTCTTGCGAATATCGGAAGTTCGTTAGGGACATTTATAGGCGGTGCGGATGTCATTCGATTATTTTTAGAAAACTTATAGATTGATCCAAAGGAGAAGCTTCCATACAGCTTCTCTTTTTTCATTTACTGTTATTTCATGGAATGTTACAATTACGTTACAATGAAATGTCGGAAAATATAAAATTATAAAAAACTGATGAGAAAGGGATGGAAAATGAGTAAGTTTGTAAAAGGAACTTCCATTCTCGGTGTATTGGCACTAGGGTTTGGAGTGTGGCAGATAACGGAAGTCGATCAGCAGGAAAATGTGAATGTTCAAGCCCTGCCAAGTGATGATCAGCAATCCTACCAAACGGTGATTATTGATAAAGCAGAGACGGAAGAAATGGAAGTGGTAGTGAAAGAAGAGCTTGTGGATACCAGAACACTCCGGTCCATTCAGGAAAGTGTGGATGAGAATGATGAAATGAAACAGTTGATCGATGGTCTTGGACGGGGAGTAGAGGTGGACTTGGGGGAACATCATGTAGATACAGATGAGGAATGGAAGGAATTAGAGGAAGACACGAAAGAAAAGCAAGTAATGATTAAAAAGCTGATGCAGATGACCAGTCATGAAGATTTAAAGCAATTAGCCTCCATTGCTCTCAAAAAACTAGAGCGAACCATTCAAAATCGTCAGTTCACCTATTACAAAGAAGCGGTTGAGTCCTTTAAGGTTCTTTCTGAGCGGCTGTAAAATTAAATGAGAAGGTTGTCGGCCAATTTTACATAGAATGAGAAGTCAGTGTTCTTTTATTTGTATTCGTTTTTATTTTGCCGATTAAAAGTGCCCGTACCATAGAAGATAGGGCTTGTGTATTTCCCTAAATCACAAAAGTTTTGAAATAAGGAGGATGGAGGTGGGGGAGATCAAAAACAACGAAGTTATTCCTTTTCAAGGTCAATCCTTTATCAATGTCTGTCCTCCTTCACTAATGGGCTTCCATTATAGGACACCTCTATCTATACACATAAAAAAGGGAAGTTTGTCGAATGAATCAGACATTCGGAACCCCGCCCCCTTTTCTTTGTGGTAAAATTTGTTTATTTTACTCGTTTCACGTTTTCACTTACAAGGTAAGGGGGATGAGTAGTATGAACAAATTCTTAAGGAGGTTACAAATACATGTCCATCCATTTAAAAGAAAGATTGGGTACGGAAGAGTTAAGTCATTTGAAGACCGCGGCAATTCTTGAATTTACGGAGGAGTTATTCGAATCAGACCAATACCGTTTGTTAGAAGTCATCGACTCTGATCAACAACAATTGTTTATTGTGAATCGTAACGACCGGACGTTAACGGTGCTCAGCCTTTCCCAGGACATGGCCTTGAAAAAAGAAACCTTGTTTACAGATCGTATTATTTCTATGAAGGAATACTTCGAAGACTACAGTTTGTCAGAAAACACCCCTCCGCGTAAGATTGAAATCACCTTTATGGAGGGACGCACCTTATTGATAGAGCCTGAAAGCTCTAAAAAACAAAACAAAGATTACCAACGGGATGATGTTGGAAGGCAAGTCGAGGAAGACTTTGAACATTTAATCGCTGCATTGAAGAGTACGGTTATCTTATAGATGTAAAAAATTGAAAGAAGATAATACACCGGGGGATGAGCTCTTCCCCGGTGTATTATGTGTGTATCATTATTCTTAGTAGTCAGGGGAAGGGGGAGAAAAGTGTATCCATACATACTGCTTATTTTAGTCGTCATTTTTTATGGGGGGAACATTCTTACTGGTAAAGCACTGAATGACCTCCCACCATTCACGATTGCTTACCTTCGGCTTGTTATAGCTTTTATATTTTTACTTCCTGTAGGATACAAAAGTGCGAGAAAGGCCAAACCTGTCTTTTTTAAATATTATAAGCCGTTGTTAGTCATGACTGTGACTGGCGTGGCTTTTTTTAATACGTTCATTTATGCTTCATTACAATTTACCACCGCCACAAATGTATCTGTTCTCGAAACTCTCATCCCGGTGTTGACCGTGGTATTAAGCTGGGCGATTTTGAAAGAACATTTAAGCGCCTTACAAGTGGTGGGCATAGCTTTATCGCTTTTGGGAGCTCTAGGGGTTGTGATGAATGGAAACCTATTCAATTTAGCTGACTTAGGATGGAACATCGGTGATGGGATTATGGTCGGTGCTATTATTTGTTGGGCTGTGTACTCACTTGTCGTTAAGCAAGTGATGTCTATGTTTCCACCATTAGGGACGATTCTAGTCATGACAGGTTTGTCTTTAGTCATCCTATTCCCTTTTATAACGGTTGAATGGCTGGTTTATGGAATCCCATCTATATGGAACCTTTCCAATATTTTCGGCTTCCTTTATCTCGGTATCTTTCCTTCTTTCATTGCCTTATTGTTTTATAATACAGCTGTCGAACGTTTAGGGGCTTCTAAAGCTTCTGTATTTCTTAACCTTCTCCCTGTAGTGACAATGACCGGGGCCTATTTCTGGTTAGGAGAGAAGGTAAGCGTCGCACAAGTGACTGGAGCGCTCCTTGTTATCCTTGGAGTGGTGATGACCACCCAGCCGAAAGTCTTAAAAAGAAAAATCTCAGAATAATAAAAAGAAAATGAGGCATGGTAAGGGAAAGCGTCTTTTTACTTGCAAAATTGAAACTAGTAAACCCTCTAAAGCGCTGCCATTTTCATAGTAACGATGTTTAGCGGATGCAGTTAAATAGTTGTTGGGGGTGACACTTATGGATTCCACCACACTGATTGATCTCTTTAAACTGTTTATCGACTCCATTCACTTCATTGCCTTTCTCGTTTTCTCCATGATTTATGTTTATCAGTCCAAGAAAAGTTGATATCACCAATTAAGTTTTCTACAGTTCTTTTCGTTTATGAACCTTCAGCTATACGGCAGGATTGTGGGAGATTCGGTTTCGAGATGTTTTTGTGAGCGGATGATGGTTGGGAAAACAAGTCGCTTTTCATTGGGGAGAGGCGGGGGATGGTGTGACTCCTTGCCCGATCCACCTTACAGAATGTCTTGAAACTGAGTCTTCAATAATGTGTCGTTTAGGAAGAGGGGGTTTTTGGTATACTATGTGAAAGCGTAATTATGAAACTATTAAAGTAAAGAAGAAGTTAATTTTCGACAAAAAATCGCAAATTTCATGTTGCGTCGCTAGATTTCGAATGTTATGATTACAAATATAAACGATAAGGGTTGTTCGAACAACTGGGGCATCGATTGAATATCTACAAAACAAGAATAATGAATTATTAATTACGCGGGTGTAGTTTAATGGTAAAACCTCAGCCTTCCAAGCTGATGACGAGGGTTCGATTCCCTTCACCCGCTCCAATGCTATTATTTTATACTTATGTGAACCAACGCAGTGTTTCGTTAAATGGGTAACGAAGCATTGCGTTTTTTATTGATGAAATTTGGATAAACCCTATAATAGACCTATTCGTTCAAGGGAGGAATCCATGATGAAAAAATTGCAGCAACATTTAAAACAAATCGATGGAAAAAGCTATAAAGCTTATAAACAAATTCAAGGGACGTATTCATTCGAGAGATATGATTTGATGATTGATTATGTCCAGGGAGACCCTTTTGCGTCTCCTTCTAAAATCCGCATTCGTATCCCGGAATCTGAGCGGAGAATCTCTCCTGAGTGGAAACAAGATGCTCGAAGGAAGTATTATGCAGAAGATCAGATAACAAGAGTGGTTGCGAAGACCATTCATAAAACTCAAACAAGTGTAAAAGGTTCAGGAAAAAGTGGAATGATTGCGATTGATCAACCGGGACAGGAAATTCTGGAACGGACGTCCGTTTCTTTGAATGCTGAGGATATGACAGTCTGTCTTACGGTCGGGCTGCCGGCTAATGGTAGGCGGATCAATGGGAAACAAGCGGAAAAGCTTTTCTTTTCCATTCTTCCAGAAATCATGAACCAATCTGTTTTTGCTATAAAAGATAAAACAATCGAATCGGTATGCCAACTCGCGGATCAGCATCAAACGATTCTTGATGAAATGAAAAAGAATGATTGGATTTCTTTTGTTGCCGATGGGGCGATCCTTCCAAGGGAGAGTGGCATTAGTCAAAGACCTATGCGAGATGCTGTACCTTTTGAGAGCCCTGAATCCAATCGGGTGACGATCGATCTTCCTCACAGGGATGAACCGATTACGGGAATGGCTCTGAAGCGGGGAATTGTGTTAATCGTCGGTGGCGGTTATCATGGTAAAAGTACCCTGTTGAATGCCATGGAGCGTGGCGTGTATCCTCATATAGAAGGGGATGGCCGTGAGTATGTGCTGACAGATCCTTCTGCTGTAAAAGTGAGAGCGGAAGATGGACGTCAAGTATCCGCGGTAGACATCTCTCCATTCATTAAAAACCTTCCTCATGGGACAGATACGACAAGGTTTTCAACAGAGAATGCCAGTGGTAGTACGTCACAAGCGGCGAATGTCATAGAAGCCTTGGAAGCAGGGGCATCGAGCTTGCTGATTGATGAAGATACGAGTGCGACAAACTTCATGATCAGGGATGAGCGCATGCAGGAACTCGTTGTGAAAGAGAAAGAACCGATCACCCCGTTCATCGATAAAATTAAACAGATGCGCGATGAATTAGAAGTTTCTACGATTCTTGTTATGGGTGGATCTGGAGACTACTTTCATGTCGCAGATGATGTCATCATGATGGATCAGTATATTCCTCATAATGTCACGGGAAAAGCGAAGCAAATTGCGAGTAAGTATCCAAATGGCCGGATGGAATCGGATGATGATTCCTTCGGAGCTGTCCCGAAACGTTCCTTTTTACCTCAAAGCTTGCAGACACGTAGAGGGAAGAAAGAAAAAGTCCAGGCCAAAGGAATGCATAAGATTTTGATGGGCCGTGAAGACATCGCGTTAGATCATGTGGAACAGCTCGTCGATGCATCACAGACAAGGATGATTGCTGATTTACTGCTTCATATAGATAAAAAAGGCGTACTGAAGCGTGGAAATTCTCTTCATGAACTACTTGATATGATTGAACATCAATTGGATCAAGAAGGTCTCGCTTCATTTGCCCCATTCAAAGACCAGCACCCAGGTGAGCTGGCTAGACCGAGACGTTTTGAAATTGCAGCGACGCTGAACCGGATCCGGACAGCGAAAGTGAAAGATATAAGATAGAAAGGAGGTGTGTCAGGGTGGATTTTCATCAATTTAAAGAGGAAGTTATTGCCTACAGTAAAGAAATCGGCATTGACAAAATTGGATTTGCTTCCGCCGACGTTTTCGGTGAATTGAAAGCGCGACTGAAACGGCAGCAGGAACTTGGCTATCAGTCCGGCTTTGAAAAAGGGTCTGTTCAAGAGCGGACAGAACCTGGCCGATTGCTTCCCGGTGCTCAATCCATTATTTCCATCGCCCTGGCTTACCCCTCGAAAATGCATGATGCTCCTAAAAGTAAAAAAGGGGACCGGCGGGGAATTTTCTGCCGGGCTTCCTGGGGACAGGATTATCATGATGTTGTTCGTGATCGCCTCAACCGTTTGGGAGCATTTTTACAGAAAAAGTTTCCGGATGTGGAATTGAAATCGATGGTCGACACGGGGGAGCTCTCTGACCGTGCCGTAGCAGAACGAGCGGGCATTGGTTTTAGTGGAAAAAATTGTGCCGTGATCACTCCTGAATTTGGTTCATATGTATATCTTGGGGAGCTGGTTACGAACATTCCATTTGCTCCGGATGAACCGGTCGATGACAGTTGCGGGGACTGTAACATCTGTGTCGATGCGTGCCCGACGGATGCCCTCGTTCAGGGGGGACAGTTGAATGCCAATCGTTGTATCGCATTTTTAACCCAGACGAAGGATTTTTTGCCGGATGAATTCCGGACGAAAATCGGGAACCGTCTTTATGGCTGTGATACGTGCCAGACTGTCTGTCCAAAAAACCGGAAGAAGGATTTTCATAATCATGAAGAGTTCGAACCAGATCCGGAAATCGTCAAGCCGAAATTGACCCCATTGCTATCCATTTCAAACCGGCAATTCAAAGAGAAATTCGGTTTCATTTCAGGTTCATGGCGTGGAAAAAAACCAATCCAACGAAACGCTATTCTTGCTCTTGCGCATTACCGTGATGAGACGGCTATTGATGAGTTGATTCGTTTGATGAAGGAAGACCCGCGTCCTGTCATTCGTGGAACGGCTGCATGGGGGCTTGGAAAGATCGGAAAACCTGAATGCTTTGCAGCCATCGAGGAAGCAATGGGAAGAGAAGAGAATGAACAAGTGCTTTACGAAATGGAAAAGGGCGTCCAATTTCAAGAACAGTAACCAAATGTACCTTTTCAATATAAGAAAGCTCTTGTATAATAGAAAAAACTGTAAAAGAAGAAGGGGTTGAATATGAACCATCAATCGTTCTTATACTATGACACTTTCGAAACTCCTTTGGGCCCAATGACTGTACTAGCGAATGATGAAGGCGTCTGCCGAATCGACTATGGTCATTATGAAGACCGGCTCGCTACCTATCAATCTTGGAAAAAGAAGCATTTTCTCAAAGGTGAACTGGTGTATGACCCCGAACACAAATATGTAGCACAAACGAAACAAGAACTCTCCGACTACTTTGAAGGACATCGGAACGAATTTCACGTGCCTTTAAACTGCTACGGCACTGATTTTCAACGACAAGTATGGAGAACGCTTCTCCATCATGTCCCATACGGGGAGACCAGGTCCTATAAGGACATCGCCTCTTCCATGCATGCTCCGAAAGCGATCAGAGCTGTAGGGGGAGCGGTGAACCAAAACCCCTTTTCCATCATTGTCCCTTGTCACCGGATTATCGGAAGTAACGGCAAGTTGGTCGGTTATGCCGGCGGTTTAGATAAAAAACAAAAACTATTGGAATTTGAAAAAGAACATCAAACGATCAAACAAAACCAATAAAGCAGGCTCCATCAAATGGAGGCTGCTTTTTTTGCTGTTCATGTCCTTCTTTGCATTTCATAAGATGTTAATAGGAGGGGAGAGGCATGAGCCATACATATCAACTGCAAGTGTACTGGGAAAGAGTCATGGATCGATTGTTCGATCAGGAAGATCATCATTGGTTAAGAAAAAAAGTAGACGGCATTGAAGAACGGGGGCAACGACTACAGCGCCTGACTTTTAACATACATCCTTATCATCGCGTCGCCTATGAAAATCAAACGCACATCCAGTATCTTTTGACTTTATCACTTCTTATTAAATCTGGGCGATATGACTTCTTGGAAGAAGGTCATTATCATGGCGATGCGCGGTTCATCGGGGAAGAGTTATTCGACCACAAAGTGATGACAGAGATGTTTGAAGGGAAACAGATTTCCAAGCCTTTGCCTATGGATTTTACGGCGGATCAAGATCGAGAACTCTCACGATCCACTTACAACCGCAGGGAAGCTGTTCGCTATGCTGACCGTTGGTGGGACAGCTACAATCCAGCATATAAAAGCTTTGATGTGGATTGTACGAATTATGTGTCCCAGTGCATACGAGCAGGTGGAGCGACCACCTGGGGGGCGCCTAACCGCACGAGAGGCTGGTGGTATGGAAGCGGAACCTGGAGCTATAGCTGGACGGTCGCACATGCGCTGCGGTGGTATTTGGGAGGAGCGAGAAAAGGACTCACAGCAACAGAAGTTTCCTCTGCCGAACAACTTTCACCAGGTGACATCATTTGCTATGATTTTCAGGGGGATGGAAGGTTTGATCACAACACCTTCGTTGTCAAAAAAGATGCCAATGGCATGCCACTTGTGAATGCCCATACCTCCAACAGCCGTCACCGCTACTGGGCGTATGAAGACTCAACGGCCTACACCCCTGATATTCAGTATAAATTTTATAAAATCGATGGCTGAAGAGTATGCTATAATAGTCTAGTTGACTAAGATTAGACTGAGGTGAAACGCATGCCTAACCATATTGTACTCTTTCAACCGGAAATCCCAGCAAACACCGGAAATATCGCCCGTACATGTCTTGCTACCAATTCTGAACTGCATCTGATTCGTCCCTTAGGCTTTTCGACAGACGATAAGATGGTCCGCCGTGCAGGGCTGGACTATTGGCATAAAGTTCGTGTGAATTACTATGACTCGATTCAGGAACTCTACGAGGCATTTCCAGATGGCGAATTTTACTATATTGAAAATTTCGGCACGAAATCCTATGTAGATTTTGACTTTAGTGATGTTGAGCAGGATTTGTTGTTCATTTTCGGCCGTGAAAGTGACGGGATTCCAAAGGGCTTATTAGAAGGGTTGGAGGACCGTTGTTTGAGAATACCGATGACCGATCAAGTAAGGTCACTGAACCTGTCAAATACAGCCTCTATCATTCTTTTTGAGGCTTTGAGGCAACAAGGGCATCCGAATTTAATCAAATGAAGCAGAAAGGCGACCGGGAGTGGTCGTCTTTTTTGTCTTTTATTTTTTGTGTTAGGCACTGAGAAGCATTTTTTGTGTGTTCCAGGAGAACTTCATTAGTGTAGTACCTGGTACGACAATTTCATTTCTTGTACCTGGTACCGGTTTTGATTTTATAGGTACCCGGTCCAGAACTTCAGTGGTGTGGTACCAGGTACAACAATTTCCATTCTCGTACCTGGTACTGTTTTTGGTTAAAGGTGTACCGGGTTTGAATAAATCGTTCCGGGGACAAAAAAGAGGAGTTTGTAGTGTTGTGTCGAATATTAACACAAAGCACATAGGAAGGAGGAAGTAACGTTCGAAAAAAACGGTATTGGTTCCCAGGAGCAATTTTCCACATTACTGCCAGAGGAAACAGAAGACAAAATATATTCTTAAATGATTCAGACCGAGAAACCTATCTGAATATGATAAAGAAAACAAAAGTCAGGTCACCATTTAATCTCCACGCTTATTGTTTAATGAACAACCACGTACACTTACTTTTAGAGACGATCGACCACCCTCCAAGTAAAATCCTTCATCGACTTCACCTTATGTACTCCAAGTATTTCAACAGAAAATACGAACTTCAAGGTCATCTTTTTCAAGGGAGGTATTATGGAGAAATCATATTAAACCATCATTATTTTGTTTCAGCATGCAATTATATTCATAGAAATCCTGAACGTGCGAATTTGAATCGATTTACAAATCACCCTTTATGGACGTCTAATTGTTATCATCTTCATCCAACAGGCGAAGAAGGATTTATAACTACAGAACTTTTGGACTACTTGAAACCTATTTATATGAAAAGTCAGTAAAACCTCCCAAAAGCCGAATGCTCCCACTTCGGCTTTTTTACAACTTACTATTGTGAAACTGTTGAATAGCAAACCTGACACCAATCAGTCGGTTTCCTGTACCTGTTATCACACCAACGAAGTTCTGTACCTGGTACCATAAGAGGGAAGTATCGTACCTGGAACCAATCAAAAGCCACCTACCCAACAAAACGAACACAAAAAAACGCACCCATATTGGATGCGTTTTTGTTGCTTATTTTTTTGGCGTACCTGGTTTTGTGTCATATCCGGCACTGAAGATAGCAGTAAGAAATGCGACACAGACAAGAATAATCAATGTAAGATTCATGAGTGGTCCTCCTTTATGTAGCCAGACAAGCATGATTTATTCATATTATACCCTAATTATGGGTGGATGTGAATTGTTTGTCCAGTTAAAATTATCCTTTGCTTGATGACACATGCCTATACGTCAGGGCGGGCGTTTACATAGAGTGAAGGGTAGGTGAATAACCAAGGATGGATTGGAGGAGCATGAATGAACCATTACCAATATTATTATAATCCGTACCAAGTCGATGAGGATTTCCGCGATGAAGATGAACGGTTCTTCTTTTTAGGGCCTTTTGCTGGTGGACTGCTCGGTGGTTTTATCGGTGGAGCTCTCGCGCCTAACTTTTATGGAGGATACGGTCCCCCGCCTCCGCCGCCACCTTATTACGGTGGACCAGGACCTTATGGATATAATCGACCTCCTTATTACGGAGGTCCATGGTAAAATAAACGCCCCTCATGAATCGTTTCATGAGGGGCCATTTTTTAGAAGTTTGTTGTATCTAGTTCTTTCCCTTGGGATTCGTAGCCTTGCATATACTTGATCCGGCGCTGGGCAGATGTTGCGTTCACCTGCTCATCTGCGTGATAAGAAGAACGAACCATTGGGCCTGCTTCGCAGTGGCTGAATCCTTTTTCAAGAGCAATTTTCTTAAGCTCTTCAAATTCATCCGGGTGGTAGTAACGCTCTACGTTCAAGTGCTTTTTCGTCGGCTGGAGATATTGACCGATTGTCATGATATCGACATTGTGTGCGAGTAGGTCATCCATAGCTTCGACGATTTCTTCTTTCGTTTCACCCAATCCGACCATGATGCTTGATTTAGTTGGTGTATTCGGACGAATTTCTTTTACACGCTTCAACAATTCAAGAGAACGATCATACATCGCGCGGGCACGTACTTTTTTCGTCAGTCGGCGGACGGTTTCGATGTTATGGTTGAAAATATCCGGCTCTCCGTCCATTAACGTGTGAAGACTTTCGTAATCCCCTTTCATGTCAGAAGGGAGGATTTCAACGGTACAGCCTGGTACTCGGCGGCGGATCGCTTTCACGGTTTCAGCAAAAACGGCTGCGCCTCCATCATTTAGATCGTCACGTGCTACAGCTGTCACAACGACGTGCTTCAGCCCCATGATTTCCACAGAATCAGCGACACGTTCTGGCTCGCCCCAATCTAATTCATTAGGGAGACCTGTTTTGACCGCGCAAAAACGGCATCCGCGTGTACAAGTATCTCCAAGAATCATGAATGTCGCCGTTTTACGTTCACTCCAGCATTCGTGAATGTTCGGGCAGCGAGCTTCTTCACAAACGGTGTTGAGTTTTTTATCACGCATCAGCTTTTTCAGGCCTGTATAAGATTTATTCGTATTGATTTTAATCTTCAGCCATTCAGGTTTTCTTATGTACTCTTGTTTTTTGGCCAATTTGTTCACTCCTTTTTCGTTAGCGAGCGTAGTTCCACTCGTCGGTGTCATAACGTTCTTCTGCAATCTTTCTGACTTCGTTCCATTGTGCTTCTGTCAGTTTTAAAGGTTCTAGTTTAATCCCCAGTCCTTTTTCAAACCCATTTTTGAAAGCTTTTTTAGTATCTTCAAAAGTTACGGGTTGATCGACAATCTGGTTGATGGCTACAGCTTTGTCTCCGAAGGCTTTTCGAGCGCGTTCTTTAATGCGTTCATTTTTATAGATAAACATATCGAATAGTTTAACATCATCGACATCAATAGGGATGGATCCATGTTGAAGGATAATCCCTTTTTTTCTTGTCTGTGCACTTCCCGCTGCTTTCTTACCTTCTACAATCAGTTCATACCAGGAAGGTTCTTCAAAACATACAGCGGATCCTGCGACATCTAATTTTCCTTCAGGAACAGCGAATTCGGCTTGAATACCAAGGTTTGTGAATCCTTCAAGCAAACCTTTGGATAGAACAAGATAGGCTTCTTTCACAGAGTCAGGCATGTCAGGATGATTTTCTGACACAATTACACTATATGTGAGTTCATTGTCATGTAGGACAGCTCGTCCTCCAGTCTGACGACGAACAAGCTCATACCCATGCTTTTGGACGCCTTCCAAATCAATCTTTCCTTTGACTTTCTGAAAATATCCTACAGATAATCCCGCAGGCTCCCATCCATAAAAACGGAGTACAGGAGGTATGTCTCCATTTCGGTGCCAATTCATCAAGGCTTCATCCAATGCCATATTCATAGCAGGGGTGCAATGACCTGAATCGACAAAGTACCATGTTTCCATTTGCAGTCCTTCTTTCTATTGTGTAGCACTTTATCCTATTAAAATATTCGTAACAATTCTAACAAGGGGATATCATCGTGTCAAAATTTACTAACAGGGGTTAATTCAACCTTTAGGACTACTTGCTCATTGCAAAAAAATGGACATACAATACGGTTCTGTTGATTTATAATAAAGGAAGGAGGGATGATCGTGAGCCAAACGTTGATTTCCAGCATCCTTTTCTTAATCAGTGCGGCAATTTGGGCATTATTAGCTATATTTTATGATGATTTCAGGTGGCTCAATTTGTTTCTATTTATTGCTTTTTTGGTCATGGGGTTGTCCAAAAGGCGCAGGTATATTCAAGAAAAGGATTACGAAGAGGACTGACTTTCATGTTGGTCCTCTTTTTTCTGTCATGAATGAACGAGGAAGGCATAGGGTGGATAAGGGGGCTTTTCCCTCACTTTTCAGCTGTCTTTTAATGATCGGGGTTTAAAGTTACTGTTTCTTCGTAAATCCTGTGTTCTCCAGGCAGCCGAAATCAATGAGCAAGGTGTGTGCCTATTTGTTCAGTTGTAGCGGCCAGAGAGGAGAAACATAAGTCAAACGATTCTAAGGAAAAAAGCATTCCACAGAGTTGTTCGCCTTATGCTATTCGTGTCTACCAGGCCGCCTGCACATTTCTCGTGTAGTGTCCAGCTCCGGCATCCAGACGGTCGAGACATGAGACAACCGTTTCCGTGGTGAAAAACGCACCACTGCACCGTTTGTCTTATGCTTGTCGCGTCTACCAGGGTGCCTCCGCATTTCGTGACACAGTGTCCAGCTCCGACGCCTAGATGCTCGAGACATAAGTCAATGTTCTACGTGAAGAAGAACGCTTCACTCCGAACCTTGTTTTATGCTTGTCGCATCTCCCAAGGCGTCTCCGCATTTCGTTTTCATTGTCCAGTTGCAGCGGCCAGACACTCGAGACATAAGTCAACCGCCTCCGTGGTGGAAGAACACACCACTGCGCCGTTTGTCTTATGCTTGTCGTGTCTAACCAGGCCGCTTCCACATTTCTAAATTACACATGTTTTACAGTAGCCAGGCATAGGATGTATTAAAATTCGTCTCTTACGACGGGGGAGGTCGCGAAGTGGACATTTTAAAGAAAATACAAGACCACCGGGAACAAGAAGAGGAACTGAAATGGGAAGGTACATTCTCAGAATATTTGGATTTACTGAAAGAGCGTCCGTATTTAGCTCAATCCGCCCATTCCCGCGTTTACAATATGATTAAAAGTGCGGGAGTAGCAGAAGAGCACGATCATAAGCGTTACAAGTTTTTTGATGAAGATATCTATGGTTTGGATGAGGCGATGGAGAAGCTGGTTGAAGAATATTTCCACCCGGCGGCGAGAAGGCTGGATGTTAGAAAACGTATCCTTTTACTGATGGGACCTGTCAGTGGTGGTAAGTCAACGCTCGTTAACTTACTGAAACGGGGGATGGAGAAGTACACGCATACTGATGAAGGGGCTGTTTTTGCCATAAAGGGTTGTCCGATGCATGAGGACCCTTTACATCTTGTCCCGAACCATCTGCGCAAAGATTTCCAGGAAGAGTACGGGATTCGTATTGAAGGCAGTCTATCTCCATTGAATACGATGAGAGTAGAAACAGAATATGGAGGAAGGATTGAGGACGTTTTAGTTGAACGTATCTTTTTCTCAGAGGATAAGCGTACAGGCATTGGAACGTTCAGCCCTTCTGATCCGAAGTCCCAGGATATTGCTGACTTAACAGGTTCGATTGACTTCTCTACCATTGCTCAATATGGTTCCGAATCAGATCCTCGGGCCTATCGTTTTGATGGAGAATTGAACAAAGCGAACCGTGGAATCATGGAGTTCCAGGAAATGCTGAAGTGTGATGAGAAGTTCTTATGGCACTTGCTCAGCTTAACGCAGGAAGGAAACTTCAAGGCTGGACGCTTTGCTCTCATTTCTGCAGATGAATTGATCATCGCCCATACAAACGAAGCGGAATATCGTTCTTTCATTGCCAACAAGAAAAATGAAGCTTTGCATTCCCGGATGATTGTCATGCCTGTTCCTTACAACTTGAAAGTGAGTCAGGAAGAACGAATCTATGAAAAGATGATCCGGGAAAGTGATATAAGAGATGTTCACATCGCTCCTCATACATTGAGGGTAGCTGCAATGTTCACGATTTTGACTCGACTGAAAGAGTCGAAAAAAGCTTCTATCGATGTACTTAAGAAAATGCGCTTGTATGACGGTGAGATTTTAGAAGGATTCAGCGATGTAGATGTGGAAGAGTTGAAGAAAGAGCACGCGGATGAAGGAATGAGCGGCATCGACCCTCGTTATGTCATCAACCGCATTTCTTCTACCATCATTAAGAAAGAGTTGACCTCGATCAATGCGCTGGATGTTCTTCGTTCGTTGAAGGATGGTCTCGGCAGTCACGCTTCCATTTCCAATGAAGATAAAGAGCGTTATCTTGACTTCATTTCACTCGCTAGAAAAGAGTACGATGAAATTGCGAAGAAAGAAGTTCAGAAAGCTTTTGTCTACTCTTATGAAGATTCTGCCGTCACATTAATGGATAACTACTTGGATAATGTAGAGGCCTATTGTAACAAAGCTAAGCTTAGAGATCCGCTGACAGGAGAAGAATTGAACCCGGATGAGCGGCTCATGCGTTCCATTGAAGAGCAGATTGGCGTATCGGAAAATGCGAAAAAGGCATTCCGTGAAGAAATTTTGATTCGGATTTCAGCTTATGCTCGAAAAGGGAAGAAGTTCGATTATCAGTCTCATGAGCGATTACGTGAAGCAATCCAGAAAAAACTTTTCTCAGACCTGAAAGATGTTGTGAAAATTACGACATCTACGAAGACACCGGATGAACAGCAACTGAAGAAAATCAATGAAGTGGTCGCTACTCTTATCGATGAGCATGGATACAATTCGAGCTCTGCCAATGAATTATTGAAGTATGTCGGTAGCTTGTTGAATAGATAATGGCAACACCCAGCCGCTCTCTTATATATATTAAGAGGGCGGTTTCTTATGGTATAATGGCAAAAAACAAAGTGGGGTGAGACGATGGCCAGAAGTTATTATGCAATTATTGATGTCGGATCGAATACAATGCGTCTAGTCATTTATTTGAGGGAAAAAGGTGGACGTCTTCGTGAAGTGGAGAATGTGAAAGCTGTTGCCAGATTGAGGAATCACCTCATGGACGATGGCCTATTATCCACAGAAGGTATCCAAATCCTTTTGACCACATTAAAAAGCTTCAAGCAAGTAGCAGAGTCTTATCCTTTGGAAGAAATGGTTTGTGTAGCGACCGCTACCATCAGACAAGCGCAAAATCAAGCCGAGATCATTCATCAAGTATCCGAACACACAGGATTCGACATGCGCATTCTTTCTGATCATGAAGAAGCTTATTATGGTTATTTGGCTGTGGTTAATTCGACGCCCGTAACGGAAGGAATTACTGTAGACATCGGTGGAGGAAGTACAGAAGTTACATATTTTAAGGACAGAGAATTAATCGAATCACATAGTTTCCCATTCGGAGCGCTCACACTTAAACAAGACTTTTTTAAAAAAGATCTTCCTACAGAGGAAGAAATGTCCGATCTTCGACATTATTTGATTGAACAATTTCAATCTCTCCCTTGGCTGAAGAAAAAGAACGTCCCTTTGATCGGAATCGGTGGAGGTGCGCGTAACCTTGTTCAAATTGATCAGAACTTAAAAGAATATCCGCTCGCAGGTTTACATCAATATAAAATGAAAGACAGTGATCTCGCTTTTATCAAGAACTATCTTTTCACCTTGAACATGAAGAAATTGCAGAAAGTTGAGGGGTTATCGAAGGACCGTGCAGACATTATCCTTCCCGCAACAGAAGTCTTCCATTCTTTATATGATTCGGTCCATGCTTCAGGTTTTATTTTAAGCAGGAAAGGATTGCGCGACGGTGTTTTTTTCGAGCAGCTGACGAGTGATATGGGGACAGCTTTATTTCCGAATGTGTTAGAGGAGAGCATTCAGGAACTAATCAGTGATTATGAGTTAAATGTGAAACATATTCAGCACGTTCAGCATCTGGCTCATGACTTGTTCCATCAGCTTCATGATCGTGGAATCGGTTCTTTGAGGAAAAGGGACTGGCAGGAAGTGAAAAGGGCGAGCTATGTTTTCAATCTCGGTGAATATATTGACAATGAATCAAGCTCTCAGCATACTTTTTACCTCCTTGCTAACCGGACGATTGACGGGCTGATGCATATGGAAAGACTACGAATGGCTTTAATGGCCTCTTTCAAAAATAAGACGGTATTCAAGCAATTCCTTGATCCGTACAAACAGTGGTTTCTGAAGGATGAACGGAAAAAAATCCGTCTTCTCGGGTCGATGTTGAAGTTTTGCTACAGTCTGGACAGTACTCGCAGGCAGACGGTGGAAAAGCTTGAATTATCCAATGATGGAGAAGATCTTCGGGTTACTCTCTATTGTAAAGGTGCTTACATGCCTGAAGAATATCAAGCAGAGAAACAGAAAAAACATTTGGAAAAGTCATTGAAGAAGACTATCGAGCTCTCTTTTGTGGAAAATAAAAAGTAGTCCGTTCCGGGCTGCTTTTTTGCTATTCAATCGTGTGTCTAAAAGTTCGACATTTTAAATCAAATTTTTACAAAAAGTTAACTCAGCATTTATATGTGGGATATATTGATGTACTAACCTGAATGTGAATACATGTGTAAAGGGTGTGCGTAATGTCAACAGAAGGAAAGACGAAAGAATTAGACAATCCACTTTTTTATAATAATCGAGAGCTCAGCTGGCTTGGATTTAATGAGCGGGTTTTGGATGAAGCTCTTGATATGGACAACCCTTTGCTCGAACGGTTGAAATTTTTAGCTATCGTATCTTCCAATCTTGATGAATTTTTCATGGTGCGGGTCGCGGGATTGAAGGACCAAGTCAAAGCCGGTTTCAATAAACCGGAAAACAAAGCCGGCTTGACTCCGAAGCAGCAACTTAACAAAATCGCCGAGATTAACCACAAAAATGTGGAAAAACAATATGCCGCCTATCAGTCTATGAAACCGGAATTGGAAAAAGAGGGAATTTCCATCTTGTCCATTGATGATCTGACGAAAGAAGAAATACAACGTTTTGAAACTTATTTCGATGAGGAGATCTTTCCAGTTTTGACCCCGATGGCGGTGGATGCCTATCGTCCTTTTCCGATGCTGTTGAATAAATCCATTAACCTTGCTGTCGTCATTCGTGACGAACTTGATCGAGAAGGAGCGGCGAAAACAGCGATTGTTCAAGTGCCATCCGTACTGGATCGTTTCGTAATTGTGAATCACGAAGATAAATATCAATACGTCCTATTGGAAGAAATCATCGGTCATTTCATGAGCAAGTTGTTCAAAGGGTATGAAGTTGAATCGATCACAGAGTTCCGAATCACAAGAAACGCCGATATGACAATTCATGAAGAAGGTGCTCGTGATTTACTGAAAGAGATTGAGAAAGAATTGAAGAAACGGAAGTGGGGAGCGGCTGTCCGACTAGAAGTCCGGGACGGAAAATATGACGAGAAACTAATCAGCTTTTTATTAAAAGTCCTGGAAATTCATAAAGATGACTTGTACATCACAAATGGACCGCTGGACTTAACTTTCTTATTCAAATTCCATAAAACGTTTGAAGACATTAAGGACCATCTTTATTACGAAACCTTGATGCCTCAGCCCCCTCGAGATCTGAGTAGTGATGAAAATATCTTCGAACAAGTGATGGATCGTGATGTTTTCCTACACCATCCGTTTGAATCGTTTGAACCTGTCGTTGACTTCGTAGCAGAAGCAGCGGATGATCCCCATGTTTTGGCCATTAAACAGACCTTATACCGTGTGAGTGGGGATTCCCCGATTATAGAGGCTCTCAAGCGTGCGGCGGAGAAAGGGAAGCAAGTCACCGTACTTGTAGAACTGAAAGCACGTTTTGATGAAGAAAACAATGTGCAGTGGGCAAAAGAACTGGAAAAAGCGGGCTGTCATGTCATTTATGGAATGACCTACTTGAAAACCCACAGCAAAATCACCCTGGTGGTCAGGAAGAAGAATGAGAAAATTGAACGTTTCGTTCACCTGGGAACAGGGAACTACAATGACCAGACAGCATCGCTTTATACAGATATGGGAATCATCACAGCCAAGCGGAAGTTTGGAATTGATGCCACAGACTTTTTCAATTATTTAAGCGGGTTTACCGAGAAACCGCAATTTCATCACCTGTCAATGGCTCCGTTTGATATAAGAAATGACTTTATTCGTTATATTAATAATGAAATCCGTTTCCAAAAACAACATGGCAATGGTCGCATCATTTTAAAAATGAATTCATTGACGGATAAAAATTTAATTATGAAGCTTTACGAAGCCTCTCAAGCAGGTGTGCAGATTGATTTGATCGTGCGCGGAATCTGCTGCCTGCGTCCCGGGATCCAGGGTTTCAGCGATAACATTCGTGTGATTAGTATTGTCGGCCGGTTCCTGGAGCACAGTAGGATTTACTACTTCCACCATAACGGAGATGATCGTGTCTTTTTATCCTCTGCTGATATGATGACAAGAAACATGGTCAAGCGTGTCGAGCTTTTATTCCCAATCTATGAACCAGTGATAAAAAATCGTTTACAAAAGATTTTATCTGTCATGTTGAGTGACAATGTCAAAGCGAGGGAACAAAAGAATGATGGATCCTATGAGCATGTTAAACGTCCTGAAAACGCACAGCCGATCAACAGTCAGATGAAACTTTATGATATGGCTTACCGTGTCTTAGAGGATGAAGAATAACAACGACATATCACTTTAGTGGCAAAAAGTGAAAAAGGCGTACCCATCGGTGCGTCTTTCTTGTTATAATGGAATGGATTTGGTCATTCATTAAAAAAATAAGCGAAATTTGTTGAATACGGAAGCGTTTCAATTCTATAATAGTACATGGACTTGGAAACGTTTTCGAGGAAACATTAGCCAACAACTACTTGGGGGTATTCTACGTGTCTAAACAAGGCTCCACTCAAAATTTTTGGGAAAAGTTCCATGGCCCCAACATGGGGTACATCGAAGAACAATTCGAACAATATGAAAACGATCCTAGTGCTGTCGATCCTTCCTTGAAGGAAATTTTTGATGAGCACGGGGCTCCTGAATGGATGGGAAGCGACACGGTTACTGAAACCAATGGATCTGCTTCACCTTCTGAAAGGGACATAGCTAAAATTACCTCAGCTTTGAAACTTGTTGAGGCTATTCGTCGTCATGGTCACCTACAAGCGAATATATACGCCGTAGGCAGTGATGAGCGACCTAAAACAAATTTGCTTGAATTAGAAACATATGGACTACAAGAAAAGGATTTAAAAGAAATCCCGGCTGATTGGGTGTGGCCTGATGCCCCAATGAAACTGGATAATGCACTTCAAGTAGTCAAAACATTAAAAGAACGATATGCAGGGACCATCTCTTTTGAGTTCGGTCATGTGAATAACGAAGATGAAAGAAAATGGCTCCAGGATAAAGTCGACACTGGTTCCTATACGGTGTCATTGACAGATGAAGAGAAGAAGCAACTGCTATACCGTCTTGCTGAAGTGGAAGGTTTTGAAAACTTCCTAGCGAAAACATTCGTTGCTCAGAAGCGATTTTCTATTGAAGGCTTAGACGTTATGGTGCCGATGCTTGATCATATCATCCAATCGGCTTCCGGAGACAAAATCAAACATATCATGATGGGCATGGCCCACCGTGGACGTTTGAATGTACTTGCTCATATCCTTGGCAAGCCTTATGATCGCATTTTTTCTGAATTCCACCTTTCTCCAGATAAGGAGCTGGTGCCATCCGAAGGTTCAACGGGAATCAATTACGGGTGGACAGGCGATGTGAAATATCACTTTGGTGCGCGAAGAGAAATTGAGAATGGCGAACAGTCCGCTACGCGTGTGACTCTAAGCCATAACCCTTCACATTTAGAATACGTCAATCCGGTAGTTGAAGGATTTACACGTGCGGCTCAGGATGACCGCTCAGAGCCAGGTTATGCAAAAATGGATGAGGACGAGGCATTCGGCCTTTTGATTCATGGTGACGCTGCTTTCATCGGAGAAGGTGTTGTAGCAGAAACCTTGAATATGAGTGACCTCCCAGGCTATCGCACGGGCGGAACGGTCCACATTATTGCTAACAACCTTGTAGGTTTCACGACGAATAGGAAAGACGGCCGCTCGACACGTTATGCGAGTGATCTTGCCAAAGGGTTCGAAATTCCTGTTGTTCATGTAAATGCTGATGATCCGCTAGCATGTTTATCAGCTATGGCCCTTGCGTATGAGTACCGTCAGAAATTCCATAAAGATTTCTTAATCGACCTCGTAGGTTATCGACGTTTTGGTCACAATGAAATGGATGAACCACGCTCTACACAACCGAAACTCTATAAAGAAATCGACGAACATCCGACGGCTGCTGCTGTGTTTGAAAAGCAGCTCCAAGAAGAATCTGTCGTAGGCGAAGATGCTCTTAAAGATATGAAAGCGGAAGTAGAGCAAAAACTCCGTGACATCTATAACAATATGAACGAGCATGAAACGTCTTCTCCTGATGTGAAAGATCGTCCGAGTGGAGTCGAGCGAAACCTTGACGAAATTGATACAGCCATCGATCTTGATCGTCTTAAAGGTTTGAATGAGGGCATGCTGAAACGTCCAGAAGGATTTAATGGCTTCAAAAAGCTCGAAAAAATTCTTCAAAGACGCAGCAAAATGCTTGATGACGGACAGAAGGTTGACTGGGCGACAGCTGAAGCCTTGGCTTTTGCTTCAATTCTTGAAGATGGTCGTCCCATTCGAATCACAGGTCAAGATACAGAGCGCGGAACATTTGCTCACCGTCACCTTGTCCTTCACGACGTGGAAACAGGGGAGACGTACTGTCCAATGCATGGATTAGAACAGGCGAATGCGTCCTTTGATATTCATAACAGTCCATTGTCTGAAGCAGGAGTCATTGGGTTTGAGTATGGATACAGTGTGCAAGCACCAGAATCTCTTGTCCTTTGGGAAGCTCAATTCGGTGATTTCGCTAACGCTGGACAAGTCATCTTTGACCAGTTCGTATCTGCTGGACGTGCCAAATGGGGCGAAAAATCCAATATGGTCTTCCTGCTTCCTCACGGATACGAAGGTCAAGGGCCGGAGCACTCCAGTGCACGTCTTGAGCGTTTCTTACAGCTTGCTGCTGAAAACAACTGGACGGTTGCCAATGTCACGTCTTCCGCTCAATATTTCCACTTGTTAAGAAGACAGGCAGCAATCAGTAATCAGGAAGAAGCACGTCCTCTTGTGTTGATGACTCCGAAGAGTCTCTTGAGAAATCAACGAGTGGCGGTTTCCGGGGAACAGTTCAGCAAAGGACGGTTCCAACCGATTATGAAACAACCAATTTTATCTGAAAACAAGGATAAAGAAAAAGTGAAAACGCTCCTTCTTGGAAGCGGGAAGATCATGGTCGATATTGAAGATACGGTAGATGGAACCGATCAGACCTTTGAGACGATCGATGCCGTAAGAATTGAACAAATCTATCCGTTCCCTGAACAACGATTAGCTGAGATGTTAGAGTCTTATCCGAATTTAGAAGAATTAGTATGGGTCCAAGAAGAACCACAGAACATGGGTAGCTGGTACTTCGTCGAAGGGATTTTGCACAAACTCTTGAAAAAGGGGCAGATTCACCGCTTTGTCGGTCGTCCGCATCGTGCCTCACCTTCCGTCGGCGAGCCGAACATCCATAAAACGGAGCAGAATCGAATCATTCATGAAGCGCTACAGATGTCTAAAGGAGGAGAAACAAATGAAGGAAATTAAAGTTCCTGAATTAGCTGAATCCATAACAGAAGGTACAATATCAGAATGGCTCGTCAAAAAAGGGGATCAAGTGGAAAAAGGCGATCCGATTCTCGAGCTTGAGACAGATAAAGTAAACGTTGAAGTGAATGCAGATGCTAGCGGGGTTATTGCTGAATTGTTGAGAGAAGCAGGAGACGACGTTGAAGTTGGCGATGTGATTGCTAAAGTCGATGAAAACGGCGAAGCCGGAGGTTCAGATGAAGACACTTCTTCTGATGAGGAAGAAGCTGAACCAGAAGAAGAAAAAGAAGAAGAATCCAACAAAGAAACAGAATCTCAGAAAAAAGAAGAGCAGCAACAATCTTCTCAAGAGAAGAAAGAGTCTTCCAGTAAGAATTCTAAAGACGTAATTGCTACTCCTGCCGCTCGTAAACGCGCGCGTGAACTAGGAATTGACTTGAGTGAGATTTCCGCACGCGATCCCCTTGGCCGCATCCGTCCGGAAGATGTCGATGCAGCTGCCAAAGGAGAAAGCAAGCAGGAATCCAAAGGTTCTTCCAAGTCTTCTTCTGAGGACAAATCTAAGAAGCCAGAGAAGAAAAAAGAAGAAACGAAGAAAACAGAATTCGATAAGCCAGTCGAACGGGTGAAAATGTCCCGCCGACGCCAGACGATTGCTAAGAGACTTGTGGAAGCCCAGCAGGAATCTGCGATGCTTACAACCTTTAATGAAGTAGACATGACCAATGTTATGAAGCTTAGAAGTGAACGTAAAGAATCCTTCCTGAAGAAACATGACATCAAATTAGGATTTATGTCCTTCTTCACAAAAGCTGCGGTTGGAGCATTGAAGGAATTCCCGTTACTGAATGCAGAAATTCAAGGAAACGAAATCATTAAGAAACAGTTCTATGACATCGGTATGGCTGTCTCAACAGACGAAGGTCTCGTCGTTCCTGTTGTCCGTGATGCGGACCGTCTGGACTTTGCAGGTATTGAGAAAGGCATTGCTGACCTTGCGACAAAAGCACGCAACAAAGAGCTGGGCCTTGATGACCTTCAAGGTGGTTCATTTACAATTACGAACGGTGGAATATTCGGTTCTATGCTTTCCACACCGATTTTGAATGCACCTCAAGTAGGAATCCTTGGTTTGCATAACATTGAAAAACGTGCGAAAGTCATGCCGGATGACACAATCGAAGCTCGTCCGATGATGTACATTGCTCTTTCCTACGATCACAGAATCGTTGATGGAAAAGATGCAGTACAGTTCTTGCGCAGAATTAAAGAAATGATTGAAGATCCATTCGACCTATTGCTTGAAGGCTAATAAAAATCCCCTTCCACGATTTCCGTGGAAGGGGATTTTCTTTACTCCAAATCCACAAACGCTCTCGATTGTGGAAGACTCAATTTCGAGACTTTTGGTGAGTGGATGGGGGCTGAGGGGGATGGCTCGCTTTCCGCGGGAGCGCGGTGAGCGCATATCGCGAACCCTTAAGGGAAGCCTTGCCTAGTTGAAATAATGAATGACCATTCCTGGCCATGGATACGGGGGCAGGGAAACGACGATTTGCGGTGTTTTGGATCAGTCAGTAGAAAAACACACACGTTCGTTTCTCCATTCGCTTTTCATGCGGACGTTTCCCAGACCCTATTCCCACGCCTTATTTGTGCAGGATCTTTGGTTAAAACAACTCTATAACGGCGCGGGTGAGCAGGTCTTCCTTACAGAACTCGGCAGGTTACTGTTAGAGGGTTTCGAGAACCTCATATGGCAAAGCGGCGGAGGGAAATGGTGAGACTCCTACCTTAAGTGTGCAGGCGCCTCGATCAGCGGCGTATGGACTGGACTGAGCTGGCGGAGATAAAGGAAACACGAAGAACGGAGAGATTCGATGTTGACTTATCGTACAGAAGCGAGGGAAGTCTCACTAGCCGCTAGGCGCCGGAACCGGATATCTAAGAGGAAGTGCGTGGTAGATGAGACCCCGCAGAGCGTTAGCTCGAGGAGGCTCATCACTCGCCCATGGAAAGCGAACTGTTTCCCGGAGCCCCTAAACGCACACAAACATCTCGAAACTGAGTCTTACATAATCCTGCCATATACTTGAACAACTTATTTACCATCATGGACTATCAATCTGATTGTGAAAAGGTAGACAAATATAGGCGAAAGAAACAAATAATCCATGTATATCTTAATATCTTTCATCCATTACCGTGGACCTGCATACGATAGAGTAATACTCGATTAGGAGGGAATTACATGGATGAAGAGATGAGTTTCGTAATCGCCGAAGACGACTGGTCCCTCCATCGGAAAGGCTACGACGATCAGCGGCGACATCAAGAAAAAGTGAAGGATGCGATGAGCAAGCAGTTACCTGATCTCATTACTGAAGAAAATATTGTGATGTCGAATGGAAAGCGTGTCGTTAAGATTCCAATACGTTCGCTTGATGAATATAAGATCCGTTATAATCACGAGAAGAATAAGCATGCAGGACAAGGTGAAGGAGATAGTGAAGTCGGAGACGTCGTTGCTCAAGCGCCGCAGCAATCGAAAGGGAAGCCTGGCGATGGAGATGGAGCCGGTGATCAAGCTGGCGAAGATTATTATGAGGCAGAGATTTCATTAGCAGAGTTAGAGGAAGCCTTGTTTAAGGAATTGACCTTACCGAATTTGGATGAGAAGGAAAAAGACAATATCATTCACACAGATATCGAGTTCAGCGATATCCGAAAGACAGGGTTGACTGGAAACATTGACAAGAAGAGGACGATGCTCGAAGCGTACAAACGAAACGCTCTGGGCGGTGAAGCTTCATTTGCACCCATTTATCCAGAGGATATTCGCTTCAAAACGTGGAATGAGAAAACCAAGCCTGAGTCAAAAGCTGTCGTTATTGCAATGATGGATACAAGTGGTTCCATGGGGCAATGGGAAAAATATATGGCCAGAAGTTTCTTTTTCTGGATGACCAGGTTCCTGAACCGGAATTATGAAACAGTAGAAATTGAATTTGTTGCGCACCACACCCAGGCAAAAGTCGTCAGTGAGGATGATTTCTTTTCCAAAGGAGAGAGTGGAGGCACGATCTGTTCCTCAGCTTATCGCAAGGCATTAGAATTGATTGAGACGAAGTATTCGCCGGAACGTTACAACATTTATCCGTTCCACTTCTCAGATGGTGACAACTTAACGTCCGATAATAAACGATGCCTGGGATTGATCGAACAGCTCATTGAAGTTTCACAAATGTTCGGTTATGGAGAAGTTAACCAATACAACCGATCCTCAAGTTTGATGCAGGCCTATAAATCAATCGATCACCCGAAATTCCGTTATTATATTTTGAGAAGAAAAGCAGATGTGTTTCATGCCATGAAACAATTCTTCAGTGAACAAGTAGAAGAGATGCTAAGCTGATGTTGCAAAGAAGCCAAGTAACATCTTGTTGCTTGGCCTTTTTTGTGTTTTTAAAAGGTGGACGAGTGTTTTATTGCTTACACTCAATCTTTCATTGTTATAATGTGTATATATAGAAAATAAAAGGGAGTATCGTTTATGATTCAGGAAATCTTAGAGTCCAATCAATTCATCATGCTGATGGCTCTATTACTTATTGTAAGTATTATCGTTACAAAATTCTCTTCCAGGCTTGGGGTTCCTTCTCTTGTTTTGTTTATTGCCGTTGGAATGCTCGTGGGGAATGATGGACTTGGGTTCATTTACTTTGATAACCCTGAAATAGCTCAGTTGATCGGTGTCATCGCCTTAATTGTCATTTTGTTCGAAGGTGGTATGCTGACGAAGTGGAAAGATATAAGGCCTGTGGTGGCTCCATCGATTACCTTAGCAACAGTAGGGGTCGTGCTTACGACATCCATCGTAGCCTTAGCTGCTAAATTCATTTTACATATCGGTTGGGTTGAGGCTTTCCTTGTCGGTTCCATTGTAGGGTCTACAGATGCGGCTGCCGTATTTGCCGTTCTCAAAGGAAAAAACGTTCGACCTAAGCTTGAGGCCACACTTGAAGCTGAGTCCGGTACCAACGATCCAATGGCCGTGTTTTTGACGATTGCCTTCATACAATTGCTCACAATTGATCAGGTCAATCTATTTGGTTTGGTGGGGTCTTTCTTTTGGCAAATGGGGGCCGGGCTCGTCGTAGGGGCTGGGATTGGTTATTTAGCAAGTTTATCGCTAAACCGGATTAATCTTGATTCCAGTGGACTTTATCCTTTGTTCGCCTTAGGTTTCGCCTTTTTATCATACAGTTCAAGTTCACTTCTTCAAGCCAGTGGTCTTTTAGCTGTATATGTAACAGCTGTGGTCATTGGAAATGCTGAACTGGCGTATCGTTATTCTATCTTGCGTTTCCATGAAGGATTTGGTTGGATGGCGCAAATTCTTATGTTTATTATTCTAGGATTATTCGTTTCTCCAACAGAAGTCTTCACTTGGCCCGTTATGGTAGATGGTCTGTTAATAGCCCTTGTGCTCATATTCATTGCGAGGCCTGTAGCCACGCTTTTAAGCCTGGCCGGTTTTTCCTTTACGATGAAGGAAAAGTACTTTTTATCCTGGGCTGGTTTGCGCGGTGCTGTACCCATCGTCCTTGCCATCTTCCCAATGCTTGCAGGCATTCAGAACAGCCAGCTCATCTTTAATGTTGTATTCTTTACAGTCCTGACTTCAACTCTTGTACAGGGCTCGTCCATCACATGGATTGCGGAAAGGTTCAAACTCGTCTCCGATAAGTTGGGAAATCCGATACATTCCCTTGAGTTGATTTCCATCGGCAAAGCGAACGTTGAAATGATTGAGTTTGATGTAACGGAAAGAAATATTGTTGTTGGCCAGACTTTAGAGGATATGGAATTGCCTGATCGAGCATTAATCAATGCAATCATTCGTGACGGGGATGTGATTACCCCATATGGTCAAACGGAAATCAAAGCAGGGGATACGCTGTATATCCTTGTAGCGAGGAAAAATAAAAAAGAAGTAAAGAAGCTGCTAGAAGCGATTAAAGAAGAGGAAGCAGAACACGAAAAAAGCCGAGCTTAAGGCAGCTCGGCTTTTTTCGTAGCAGCTATGATATTTTGGGCGTTTCACTATGATATGAAGAATACATTTATTATTATAGGTAAGATATAAGGCTTTGTAAACCTTTTCTAGAAAAAACATGTAATTTTTACTAGAGAAACAAGGGAAATCCAATCTGGAATTGTACGTTCGACAATCTTCCTATACAATAAGAATCACCAAGGAGGGATGTACGGTGAACAAACGTATAGGTTTTATCGGCTGTGGCCAAATGGGGCAGGCGATGATTCAGGGCATGATTGATGCAGGCCTTGTGAAGGCGAGAGATATCGCTGCGACGGCTTTATCCGATGAAACGATTGACTTTGTGACAGATGAATACGGGATTAACATTTCCAATGAAAATAAACGAGTGGCAAGAGAAAGTGATCTGCTGTTCTTGGCGGTGAAACCTTATGTGTATCAAGGAGTCGTCCAGGAAATTAAGGATGAAGTACCCGAGGATACAGTGGTTGTCACCATTGCTGCCGGCATCACACTTGATGCTATGAAAGAAGCCTTTGGTCGCAATGTGAAAGTGATTCGTTCTATGCCGAACACCCCTTCGCTTGTCGGAGCAGGCATGAGTGTTTTGTGTCCGAACGATTTCGTGACAAAAGAAGAATTAGCAGAAGTAATGGAAGTGTTTGAAAGCTTTGGAGAAGCTGAAATCGTAGAAGAAAAGTTGATGGATGCGGTTCCGGCCGTCAGCGGATCTTCACCGGCTTTTATCTACATGCTCATTGAGGCCATGGCAGATGCAGCTGTCCAACAAGGCTTCCCAAGAGATAAAGCTTATAAAATGGTCTCCCAGTCTGTCCAAGGGGCGGCTCAAATGGTCAAAGAGACCGGTCGTCACCCTGGTGAACTGAAGGATGCCGTCTGCACCCCAGGCGGTACAACCATTGCAGGTGTAACGAAGCTTGAAGAAGCTGGATTCAGAAATGCGATCATTCAAGGGATGACAGCTTGTACAGAGAAGTCCAAAGCATTATCAGAAGAAAAAAAATAAAGGGATGGCCGGGCTGTTACGTCCGGCTTCTTTTGTAAATAATGAAACATTTCGATCAGTCAATCGTAATCATACACAGGGGGTGGAAGAATGGAACAGCAACCGACACAGAGAATATCACAGCGTGCGCTGACGTTGTGGCGCATTTACGGATGGATCCAAGTAGGAATCATACTTTTGTTGACGATCGGTCTAACCGTCACCGTTTTCCTATGGGATTGGCCATGGTGGATTGTCTTGATTGGGCTCGGCATCGCTTTGCTAGAAGTGCTTTCATTTGTCTGGCTCGTGCCAAGTTTACGGTGGAAAAGGTGGAGGTATGATGTCACTGAAACAGAGATCGACTTGCAGTACGGATTATTTATCGTGACACGAACGCTGGTACCTATGGTCAGAGTTCAACACGTCGATACAGAACAAGGGCCATTACTCAGGAAATTCCGTTTATCCACCATCAGCATTTCTACGGCTGCGACGGTACATAAAATCCCGGCATTGGATGAGCAGGAAGCCGAGCGTCTACGTCAGTCCATCTCTTCCTTAGCAAGGGTGGCGGAAGATGATGTTTGAACCAAAAAGACTTCACCCGATTTCAGCTATCATCAACTTCGTGAAGACGTTGAAAGATGCGGCTTTGCCATTGATCATTGTGCTCGTCTTAAATGGAAACATATTCAGTGGAGAAGTGGATTGGATCCCACTGCTCATATGGATCGGTGTCCTGCTCCTTGTTTTGGGGGCAGGGATCATTCGTTGGCTGCGCTTTACATACCGTATGGAAGAGAGAGAGCTGAGAATTGAATATGGGCTTATTTTCCGTAAAAAGAGGTATATCCCTATCGATCGAATCCAGAGTCTTGATTTCTCGGAGGGTATTTTTCACCGTCCTTTGAATCTCGTAAAGGTTTCGGTTGAGACGGCTGGATCAACAGGGAATGAAAAAGCAGAGGCTGAACTGACAGCGATCCGAAGAGAAGAAGCAGATTCCTTGGAGGAAGCCATTTTCCAGGAAAAGAAACGAAGAAACGGGAGACAGGATGACGAAACTTGGGATACTGAAGAAGTCCAAGCTGAGATGCAAGAACCGAAGCGTGAAAAGGTCTATGCCATGTCAATGAAGGAAATCGTGATGATGGCCATCACATCTGGAGGAGCGGGAGTAGTCATCTCCGGGGTAGCTGTCTTCTTCTCCCAATTCATGGACCTTTTACCTGTAGGAACGATCTACAATGAAATCCTTGATTGGATTCAAATAGGTGTGCTGGTCATCGCCTTTACCGCTCTTGTCATATTATTAGTGGCTTATGGGATATCCATAGTGATGACGATTCTAAGGTATGCGAACTTTTCTGTTTTTATTGATGAAGACGATTTAATCATCACCCGTGGATGGTTGGAGAAAAAGCAGATGACCATACCATTGAATCGGATTCAGGGCATTCGGATGGAAGAAAACTTAATTCGGCAGCCATTAGGATACGCTTCCGTCACGTTGATCAGTGCAGGGGGCTCGGTGTTGAAAAATGATGAGCATCAGTTACGCCTGCTGCCAATGATCAAAAAGGCAGAAGTGGGGGAGATTTTGAAAAAGGTACTTCCTGATTATGATGTTGTGGATGATTTCCACCAACCACCCAAGCGATCGTTATTCCGTTACATTCTGCGTCATTCATGGTTCGGCTTTTTAGCGTCGATACCCATCAGCATTTTCTTTTTCCCTTATGGTCTTTTATCCATTGTGGCGGGGTGCTTCTTAGCCGTACTCGGCTGGCTTGCTTTCCATGATGCAGGTTGGAATATTCTTGGAGACCAGCTGACCTTACGATCAAGAGGAATTATCAAACAGACGTACTTGATGAAAAAGTACCGCATTCAGGCGTCTTATGAAAAACAGACGTATTTTCAAAAAAGGGCGCACCTCTCAAGCATAGAGGTCATGTTGACTTCGGGAGGAGGCAGGTCGCTCGCCTCCTGCTACTACCTTGAGAAAAAGGATACGGAAGAAATGATGGAATGGTATAGAGTCAAGAGAGCAGGTGAAAAACCGTCTGAGGAATGATTTCTCGGACGGTTTTTTAATGTCAAATTAATAAAAACGAACATTTTTGTTGTATCTATTGATTTTTGTTCGTGAAAATAATATTATAATACACGTTGTAATTCTTATTGAAAGTTTGGTGTTTCCAAATGTTAAACAAATGGTTCCGGTTAAATGAAAATCATACAAATGTTAAAACAGAGCTGCTTGCAGGAGTGACGACCTTTCTGACAATGGTCTATATCGTTGTCGTTAACCCGGCTATTCTTTCTAGCGCTGGGGTGCCATTCGACCAAGTGTTCATGGCGACGATCATTGCAGCGGTCGTAGGTACGTTGATTATGGCATTTGCCGCCAATTACCCCATCGCTATTGCACCTGGTATGGGATTGAACGCATATTTCGTTACAGAAGTCGTCCAACAGGATGTCAGTTATTCCGTTATTCTTGGAGCTGTTTTTGTTTCTGGTATATTATTTGTTCTCCTTAGTCTGACAAGCTTACGTAAAACGTTGATTACAGCGATTCCTCCTTCCTTGAAATATGGAATCACATCAGGAATTGGTTTATTTATAGCCTTTCTGGGGTTAAGAATGTCAGGAATCATCGTGCCTAGTGAAGAGACGCTGGTTACGCTTGGTGACTTGACGGCAAAAGGTCCATTATTAACTGTATTCGGACTCTTCTTCACGTTGGTCCTCATTGCGAGAAACGTGACGGGAGGATTGTTTATCGGCATGTTTGTAACAGGCATCATTGGCTTTTTCACAGGCCAGCTTCAGCTTGATGGCTTCATCGATGCCCCGCCGGCTCCTGTTTTCTGGGACATGGATCTTGGAGCGGTATTCAGTAATGGTCTTTATACGGTTATTTTCGCTTTCCTTCTTGTCACAATTTTTGACACAACAGGAACGATGATCGGTGTGGCAGAACAAGCAGGTTTTATCCGCAAAGATGGAAGCCTGCCGAGAGCACGGGCCGCTTTAATGGCCGATGCATCAGCAACAACTGTCGGTGCTATGTTCGGAACGAGTCCTTCATCCGCTTACATTGAATCTTCTTCAGGGGTAGCAGCTGGAGGGCGGACAGGCTTAACCACAATGGTCGTTGCGCTATTGTTTATTCTATCCATGTTTTTTGCACCTGTCGTTGGAGCGGTTTCCGGCTTACCAGCTATTACAGCTCCTGTATTGATCATTGTCGGTTGCTTTATGATGGGTGGTCTTGCAAAGGTGAACTGGGGTAGTTTCGATGATGCTTTCCCAGCCTTCATCATTATCCTTTCCATGCCACTCACATCCAGTATTGCAACAGGGATTTCTTTCGGCTTTATCACATACCCTTTATTGAAGCTCGTAACGGGTAAAGGAAAAGAAGTGCACTGGATGTTGTATATGTTCGCGGTTATTTTCATATTACAAATGGTCTTTTTCCCAGGACACTAACCCCACCAAATCCTATGGCTATCAGCCATAGGATTTTTTCTATGTTATTAAAGAAACTGGCAGGATTGAGTAAGACTCAGTTTCGAGACTTTTGTCGAGTGGATGGGGGCTGCGGGGAATGGCTCGCTTTCCGCGGGAGCGCGGTGAGCCTCCTCGGCCTGCGTCCTGCGGGGTCTCACCATGCACTTTTTTCCCGCAGGAGTCTCGCCATTCCCCTCCGCCCCTTTACCATGTGTAGTCTCTCGAAACCACTTCTCAGAATCTCTGCTTGTATGCCCAAACGAAGTAGATAATTTAAAATTCCCCTTGGTCATTTCGACGGTGAAAGCTTGATGTAAGCGCTTTTTACCAGTTTCTGATTGGGGAGTAAGACGTCCCATCATGAGAGAGGGGTTCGTTTCTCCATGCATTGAATGGGGTGGTTGGGAAGCTGCGAGACTCCCGTGGGAATGGATTGGCTGGCGAGACCCCGCAGAGCGAAGCTCGAGGAGGCTTGCCGTCATCCCCACAGGAAAGCGAGTTGCTTCCCAACCACCCCGGACTCCCATTTTGGCAAACGAAGCCCGGAAACATCTCGAAAATGAGTCTTCATGAATAGGGAGCATTAGAGGAAGAGGGATTTTAGGGGAGGAATAGGATTTGGTTGGTATATTCCTTTTTATCCGTGGCAAATTAAGGTTAGGTGATGCAAATATGGGAATCTTTACGCGATTCTTCAGGAATAACCGTGACAAATTAGCAGACCGTCATATGTCTGAACCTTCAAATGAGAAAGAAAGACCGAGCTCAAAGAAACTGTCAGAAAACGTGAAATATATTTTAGATGCTTTTCATCAATCTAATGATTTGAAGATCCGCGTATTGAAAAAAGGTGATGCGGCTCTTTTATATTTTGAATCCTTAGCTGAACACGAAAAAATCCACGAGAAAATTTTTGCACCCATCGAAATGGGACACACAGAAGACGTTTTCCATCTTCCTAATGCAAAACAGACGAAGGACTTAGAAGAAGTTGTTCGTACACTTTTACGTGGACATGCCATTTATATGGAAGAAGGAAAAAAAGAAATTTCACAGTTCAGTGTGACTTCTTCATTTGGAAGGACGCCAGAGGAACCACAAAACGAGAGAGTAGTCCGCGGGGCTCACGATGGATTTGTCGAAAACATGATGACAAACATTAATCTTGTCCGAAAAAGAGTGGAGCATAGGGACTTAACAATAAAGTATTTTAAATTAGGTAAGAAAACGAACACGAATGTAGCTGTTGTTTACATGGATGGAATTGCTGATCCTGTGATTGTCCAAGAGATTGAAACAAGGTTACATTCCCTTGATTCGGATATGATTCACAGTCCAGGGCATATCGAAGAATTTATAGAAGATAAGTCGAACTCACCTTTTCCTCAGATGTTGAATACCGAGCGTCCTGATAGAGTAGCAGCGAACCTGGTGGAAGGAAGAGTAGCCATCATGGCGGAAGGAAGTCCTACCACTCTCATTGCACCAGCGACTTTTTTTATGTTTTATCAGGCTCCGGATGACTATAACATGCGCTGGTTCACAGGGACGTTTGTACGACTGATTCGTTTATTCAGTTTTATCATAGCTGTCACATTACCTGCTTTTTATATTGCTGTGGTCAGCTTTCATTTTGAGGTCATTCCGGATGAACTGGTTATTCCTGTTAAAGCATCGATCAATGAGATTGCCTATCCTCCGATACTGGAGGCTCTTGTGATGGTTATCATCATTGAACTGATTAGAGAAGCGGGGATTCGTCTCCCGGCGCCAATCGGGCAGACAATAGGGATCGTGGGAGGTCTCGTCATTGGTGACGCCGTAGTCCGCGCAGGGCTTGTTTCCAATTTGATGGTCATCGTTGTGGCTTTGACCGCCATTGCATCCTTTGTCGTCCCTTCCAATGAATTGAGTACAGCTCTTCGGTTGTTGACTTTTCCACTAATCCTACTCGCAGGTACGATCGGTTTTATAGGGATCGTATTTGGAATGTTGTTTATCATCATTCATTTAACCCGGCTCCAATCTTTTGGTGTCCCTTACTTTGCTCCACTTGCTCCGTTGAGTCTGGTTGATTTGAAAGATACGTTTGTCCGTTTGCCCATGTATATGATGAAGCTTAGACCAAAGGATGCTCATGCAGTTAAACCTATAGCTTTGGACCCTTCAAGGGAGTGGAAGAACCGTGATGAACAGAACCAATCAAAGCAAGGAAGCGGGGGAAATGACCAACCCTCCTCAACAGATGACACAACAAAATGAACAAAAGCTGTCGCAAAGGCAGTTTTTCTTTATCATCGTTCAAACTCAAATCGGTGTCGGTGTGCTTTCTGTTCCATATGAACTTCATAGTGTAGCCAAGCAGGATAGTTGGATATCTCTGTTATTAGGAGCAGTAGCGATTCAAGTCCTTCTTGTAGGGATCTGGTTTGTTGCAAAGAACTTCCCGCATGATACGTTGTTTACTATGAACGATAAAATGTTTACGAAATGGATAGGAAGGCCGCTTACCATCTTATATATTTTTTATTTTATCGGAGTAGGAACGTTAATCATTTTATTGTTTTCCCGGATGATCAGTATATGGGTCTTACCGAACACTCCATTGTGGGTTATGGCTCTTTTAATGGTTACGGTTTGTATGTACATGGTTGGTGGCGGGCTGCTTGTACTTGGCCGGTTATATACGATGCTCTCTTTCCTACTGATTTTTTTACTGTTCCTCATTATCTTTTCAACAAAGGAAACACATATCATGTACTTGTTTCCTATGTTAGAAACAGGTTGGGGGAAAATATTTGCTGGAATTAACAAAGCCATTTTTTCTTTTTTTGGCTTTATCGTTTCCCTTGTTATCTTTTCTAAAGTGGAAGGGACAAATAAACAAAAGTTGAAAACGATTGTGATGGCCCACTGGTTTGTTACGCTTTTCTATTTGTTGACGGTTTTTGCAAGCTTTACCTTTTTCAGCACGAGTGAACTTCCATTAGTTCCTGAACCAGTGCTATATATGTTGAAGTCATTTTCACTCCCGATCATTGCACGTATCGATTTGTTTTTCATATCGATTTGGGTCATCAATGTGGCAACATCTTTTGCTACATACCTTTATTTATCGAGTTTAGGTCTTTCCGATTTATTTAAAAGACATTCGCAAAACAAATGGATCGTTGTCGTAGGTATTTTCGTATTTTCCATAAGTATATATATTGGTTTAGATATTTCAAGAATTGAAACTTTCAACAAGGTGGTTACCTATTCTGGTTACATTTTTTCTCTCACTCTTCCGCTGATTATGGTTCCTGTCAGTTATTTGAGAAAGAAAAAAGATAAGGGGGCGGGGGCATCATGAAAAAATATTTAATAGCTGGTATAGTGAGTCTCTTGTTCCTTACTGGGTGTTGGGATGAAAGACAGTTTAAAAATGTCAAATTAGTCCTTTCTTTGGGCTTTGACCAAGGGGAAGAAGGAGAAATTATACAAACGGTCTCCATCCCTTCTGTTAGTAGAGCTTCCGAAGGGCCGGGAAGTGAAAGTCTACAAGTATTATCAACTTCAGCAAACACCCCTTTACAAGCAAGGGGGAAGATTGACCGAATGATACCGGAATCATACGATCCAGCTAAAGTGAAAGTGATTGTTTTAGGAGAAGACCTTGCGAAACGAGACATCTACCCTATCCTTGACGACATGTATCGCAATCCAAGAAGTAACTTGAATGCTTACCTTGCAGTAGTAGAAGAAGGGACGGCCCAGGATGTTATAAGTATGAATCATACTGGGGCGACAAGAATCAGTAATTATATCAGCGGGTTGTTGGAGGCCGCGGTTTCGTCCACTCATGCAACTGGTGAAAACCTTCAACTTCTCTGTGCGGAATTATTGGAACCGGGAATCGATTTTTCTATCCCGTTACTTAAAATAGAAGATGATGGAAATTTACTCACTTTCAGCGGTATGGGGTTGTTCCATGACAAAGCTTATACAGGAGAAAAAATCGGAGCAGAACAAACGACACTATATATGCTGTTGCAAGGGGAAAAGGGAAGGGTCGCCCGTCTGACTGAAAAGATTGATGATCATGGGAAAGATGAAATCCTGGATTATATCACGGTGAGTGTAGCGGAAAATGATCGAAAGATGAAAATAGAAAATAAAGACGGGGAAATTGCTGTAACCATTAATCTTGATATGAAAGTGAAAATCGTAGAATATCCTTCCGATCATTTATATGTGAAAGGAAGGATTGAGGAAATAGGCAAAAAGCTGTCCGAGAAACTTACTGATGAGTCTGTAGACATTATCAGTCAGGTCCAGGAAGCGAACAGTGATGTATTCGGGATTGGAAGAAGAGTGAAAGCTTATCATCCGGAAGTTTGGAAAGAGTTAGACTGGAGCGAAGTATATCCAGAAATATCAATTGAACCAAAGGTGAAGGTAGAAATTATCCAGCACGGGATCATTAATTAAAATTTTTTCCTCCTATGTGAAACCTTTTTGGGAGTCATCTCGTCTCTATATTAGAAACATAGAAATGACGGGGGAAAGCAGTGTGTGGAAAAGGTTTGGTGTTTTAATTTTCTTGTTGTTTATGATCAGTGCTTGTAGTAGTAAAACCCATGCGGTCCCTAGTGGATATCATTCTTACAATATGGAGAAGGTGTCTTCGGCCGTTGAACAATTGGAGTTTCAGCCAGATCTTCCTGAGTATATCCCTGTACCGATGATAAGTGTCGTTTCAGACATTTATCAGGATGAAGGTACAGAGTTGATGGACTTGAGTTTTTATACGCCGGATAATGATCTGTTGACCATTCAATTTTCCCAAGAGGAAATCGATACTCCGTGGATCGATCCGGAAGAGCTTTCCATCCTCGACAACATAGACGGATTTTATGAAGATAATCGTTTTTCCAAAAAGTTGACCTGGGAAAAAGATGGAGTAACGTATTTGATGACTTACCGCGCCAGTGTGGCGTCTGAAGAAGGTAATGAACAGAGTGTGACACGACAACAATTGGTTGAAGTGGCCCGCTCGTTTCATTCATAAAATGATTATACCTCCCCTATGGTATAGCACCCACCGACTGACCACCGGTGGGTGCGTTTTTAGTTCCTAAACTTTTCCTCTACATACATAATTTAATTAGAAAGAGCCACACTACATCTGACACTAAAAAAAGGAGTGAGAGCACTTGAAAGTATGGATGTGGTTAGGCGCTATTATTTTTGCTGCGGTGTTGTTTGTGCAAACACCTCAAATGACCCATGCAGCAACGGATACTTACACAGTTAAGAGTGGGGATACATTATGGAAGATCTCAAAAAAATACAAAATTGGTTTGAGTGAAATCATCAATGCAAACCCACAGTTCAACAATCCTGATCTCATTTATCCAGGAGACAGGGTGACGATTCCTTTGAAAGGGGACATCAAATCAGTCGAAAGCCAAGTGATTGACTTGACGAACCAAGAAAGAGCGAAAAACGGTCTTCCTGCTTTGAAGGCGAACTGGCAGTTATCACGTGTGGCCAGGTACAAGTCCAGAGATATGGCGAATAAAAATTACTTTTCCCACACATCTCCTACCTACGGATCACCATTTGATATGATGAGAGATTTCAATATTTCTTACAATCGTGCGGCAGAAAACATCGCTGCCGGTCAACGAACGCCACAGGAAGTGGTCAATGGATGGATGAACAGCCCGGGGCATAGAAAGAACATTCTAGATCCAAATTTGACACAAATCGGCGTGGGTTATGCACAAGGTGGAAGTTACGGTCACTATTGGACACAAATGTTTATTACGCAATAAATGGGAGGGCTGTCGTACTTGAAAGGTGCGGCAGTCCTTTTGTTGTGGCCTTTACAATTATTCCAAATTTGAGTATGATGAGTAGAGTGTTTGATAATGATTATCAATAACAATGGAGGTTTTACATATGAAGAAAAGTATAGTTTCGTTATTTATGCTCGTTCTTGTACTTGTTTTAAGTGCATGTGGAGGATCTTCCGAAGACCAAACTTCAGAAGATCCACAGGCTGACAGCGGTGAAACAGCGGAAGATACACGCGTCATTGAACATGAAATGGGAGAAACAGAGATTACAGGCCAGCCTGAGAAAGTCGTTGCTCTGGAGTTTTCCTTTGTTGACAACCTTGCCTCTTTAGGCGTTTCACCTGTCGGCATCGCAGACGATGATGATTCAGAACGCATCATCGAACCAATCCGTGAAAAAATCGGTGATTATACTTCTGTAGGTACGAGGAAGCAGCCTTCCTTAGAAGTGATCAGCTCCCTGCAACCTGATTTGATTATTGCAGACATGAAAAGACACAAAGATATTTATGATCAGTTGTCTGACATTGCTCCGACGATCATTCTTCCTTCTCTAGCCGCTGATTATGAAGGAATCATTTCAAGCTTTGAGACTGTATCAAAAGCGATGGGAATGGAAGAAAAAGGGGAGGAAGTACTAGAAGATCATAAGGCAAAAATGGAAGAACTTCGTGCTCAGGTACCCGAGGATGAGGAGCGTACAGTCCTTCCTGCGGTCGTAGCGGATAGTGGTTACTTTGCACATAACATGGAATCTTACACAGGTTCCCTTTTGGAATCCATTGGTTTGAAAAACGCGATCCAGAGTGGAGACGAACGTTACAACAAAATCAACTTGGAACAGGTTGTTGAATTCAATCCAGATGTGATGTTCCACATGGTAGCTGGAGATCAAACGGTCGTTGATGAATGGGAAAGCAATGATTTGTATCAGGATATTTCAGCAGTGGAAAATGGAGAAGTTCACGAAGTGGATCGTAATATGTGGTCCCGTTTCCGAGGATTAATTTCATCTGAGAAAATACTAGAGGACGCTATCAACTATTTATATGAGGAATAATTGTTTAAAGAGCGGAGGGGGGGCCCTTCGCTCTTTCCTTTTTACCAGGGGACGCTTTCCTATCGTTTGTGATATGGTGAAAAGAGTATATAGATAGGAGAATTCAAGTGCAGCATTTATCTCAGCAATCATCCGTAATTAAATATAAAATGGCCTTTATTTTTTTGTCAGGGATCTTGATCCTCATTGCGAGTTTTATTGCGAGCTTAAGTATTGGTGCTTATGCCATTCCATTTGCTGATGTATTGAAACTTTTGTTTTCCCCTGATGAAGGGAAAGCAGCCTCCATCATTCATACCATCCGTTTACCTAGAGCTCTTGTAGGAATCATTGTCGGTGCATGTTTAGCAATTGCAGGGGGCATCATGCAGGCCATCACCAACAACCCTTTAGCCTCACCTCAAGTGTTTGGTGTCAATGCAGGGGCTTCGTTAATGGTTGTCGTCGGAGTTGTCCTTTTCCCTGGGCTTGGTTCTTCAACGCTCGTATATTTCGCATTCTTAGGTGCGGCTGTCGGAGGGGCGATTGTCTATTCTCTTTCTTCAACAGGGGGCGGTATGACACCAGTAAAATTGGCTTTGGCAGGAATTACTGTCCACCTGTTTCTATCCTCTTTAATCGAAGGAATCGTCCTTTTTCATGAAACATCAACCGAAGATGTTCTTTTTTGGCTTGCCGGCGGCATCGATGGTCGTAACTGGGCTGATGTCCGGTTAATGATCCCGTGGTCACTGACTGGCATCATCGGCGCATTATTTCTAAGCAAAGGACTGACGATTCTTGGGTTAGGTGACGATGTCGCGAGAGGATTGGGACAGAAAATTGGATGGATCCGGGCATCATCGGCCATCTTAGTCATTCTATTAGCCGGTATTTCTGTAGCCGTTGCTGGTCCAATCGGTTTCATAGGTTTGATCATACCGAATATTGTACGAAAGCTCATGGGGTCCGATTATCGACTGGTACTTCCGCTGTCAGCCGTCTTTGGTGCGGCATTATTAACGATCTCTGATGTGCTGTCAAGGTTTATTTCATTTCCTGCAGAATCTCCGGTGGGTATCGTAACGGCATTACTCGGAGCCCCATTTTTCTTATATTTGGCTAGCAAGGGAGGACGAGCAGCATGAGCTTGAAAAAGATGCATCCAATGACGATTATTATTTCCCTTTCTCTACTCGTCATATTAGGAGCTTTTCTTTCGATAGGTGTCGGCGCTGTTTGGATTCCGCCTGGTTCCATATTTAACTATTTTGTTGGAGTGGATGCAGGGGGAAGTGGCTATATCATCGAGAATTTCCGATTGCCGCGAATTATTATGAGCTTGTTGGTAGGAACTGGATTGGGGATATCTGGAGCAGTATTACAAGGAATTATCCGTAACCCACTGGCTTCGCCTGATGTCATTGGAATTACAAAGGGTGCTGGATTTGCAGCGGCCGCTGTCATCATCCTCTTTCCTTCTTTGCCTGTCATCGGCCTTCCGATTGCTGCGTTCATAGGAGCGGGTCTGGTCACAACCGGCCTTTATATCTTCGCCTTTAAAAGGGGCGTACAGCCAGCGACACTTGCCCTTGTGGGTATTGCTTTAGGAGCGATTTGCCAGGCGGGAATACAGCTTTTGACGGTAAAATTCCCCTTGGAAACGAATGCAGCGCTCGTCTGGTTGACGGGTAGTTTATGGGGTAAAGATTGGACAGATGTGTGGATGCTGCTGCCTTGGATTGTGATTGTTGTTCCCATCACATTTTTCCTGGCTCCAAAACTTGATGTACTTAGTCTTGGAGACGATGTCGCAGAAGGGCTCGGAGAACCTGTCAGAAAAGCAAGGTTGTTATTATTGATCATAGCGGTGATTCTTGCAGGTGCCTCCGTAGCAGTTGTCGGTACACTCGGATTTGTCGGGTTAATTGCTCCACATATTGCCCGGCAATTGGTAGGGAACAAGCAAATCTATCTGCTGCCAGTTTCAGCGCTTACGGGAACGCTACTCTTAATGGTCGCTGACAATCTGGGCCGTGGCTTGTTTCCACCCACAGAAGTCCCAGCAGGAATTTTCACTGCTGTTATTGGAGCCCCGTACTTTTTGTTCTTATTGAGAAAAATGCAAAAGTCATAGAAAAAGAAACGCCGGTTGGCGTTTCTTTTTCTATGTGTACAAGTGTATACTCATATGACAAAATTTTATTAAGGTCCTAATAAAGAGGATAAACCCTCAGAAATAAAGGCATATTAGAGCATAGGAAGACTAGCATGTCATGATTTGTTATTTATTACATACAAATAAACCTTGCATGACGTCTGACAACCTGATAAAATCCATAGTGGAATTACTTGATGTAAGCATTTTCATAAATACTTTATTTTACAATTAGGGGAGGACTTATTGTGGGCATTCTTTTAGGTATTCTGGCTGTTGCGATTATTCTTGGAATCGCTTTTCTGATGTCTAATGATCGTAAGAACATCAACTACAAAGGTATAGCTGTCATGCTTGTCGTTCAGTTGCTGATCACGGCGTTCATGTTCAACACGACCATCGGAAAACTCATTATTGACGCGATTTCTGCTGGTTTCAATAAGTTAATTGAATTTGGTACTGTAGGTGTTGATTTCGTATTAGGTGGCGTAGAAGTAGGGGAAAACGGTGTGTTTTTCTTCAACGTTCTATTGATCATCATTTTCTTTGCAACCATTCTTTCTGTTTTGACATATCTAAAGATTTTGCCATTCATCATTAAATATCTTGGTTGGGGACTTTCGAAAATTACCGGTTTGCCGAAAGTTGAATCCTTCAACGCAGTCAACAGTATTTTCTTCGGTCAATCAGAAGCATTGATTGCCATAAAGTCACAGTTCCATAACTTGAATGACAACCGTTTGTATATTGTCAGTGCTTCTGCTATGGGATCTGTATCTGCATCCATCGTAGGTGCGTATCTTGGTATGCTACCAAGTCAATATATCCTTGTGGCTCTTCCATTAAACATGTTCAGTGCCTTGATCGTTTCATCCATCATCGCACCGGTTAAAGTTTCTAAAGAAGATGACAAAGTTGATATACAAGATGTTTCCAATGCGAAAAGTTTCTTTGAAGCCATGGGTAATGGTGCCCTTGATGGTGGTAAAATTGCTTTGATCGTTGCTTCCATGCTAATTGCCTTTATTGCATCACTTGAACTTGTGAACTGGTTGTTCGGAGCTGTATTCAACGGATTTACGCTTCAAGAGCTACTTGGTTATATCATTGCACCAATCGGTTTGCTGATGGGTATTCCAGCTGCTGAAGTCGTCGATGCTGGTGCTATCATGGGTACGAAAATCGTAACGAACGAATTCGTAGCGATGCTTGAATTCTCTAACATGCTTGACAGTGTATCTGAGAAAACAGTTGGTATTGTAACGGTCTTCCTTACAAGTTTCGCTAACTTCTCCTCTATCGGTATCATAGCTGGTACTGTTCAAGGTATTGATGCGGAAAAAGGTGGACGAGTATCTGGTTTCGGTATGAAACTTCTTATCGGTGCGACTCTAGGTTCTATGCTTTCTGCAACGATTGCAGGATTATTCCTATAAAGTGCCGAAAAGTCTGAATGGAGGGTTTCCTCTATTCAGGCTTTTTTTGTTTTTTAACATCCTTGCGGTATATCCCCGTATAAGGAAATAGAAAAAGCCGCATATTCTATTTCAAAGGAGAGAGGTTCATGGATCGTTATAAGCTCTATATTAATGGAGAATGGATAGACACCAATGATCAACTGGACGTATTGAACAAATACACACAGGAAACCTTTGCACAGGTGGCTAGAGCGTCTGAGAAAGAGGTGGATGCAGCCATTGAAGCAGCGATGCATGCCTATAAGAAGCATGCCATGTCTCCTTATGAACGCTTTGAAATATTGAAACGTGTGAGTGAACTATTGAAAGAAAACCAAGAGGACATGGCAAAAGTTATTATGATGGAAGCTGGCAAGCCGATCAAACAAGCGTTAACCGAATTGAATCGGGCAGCACAGACCTTTGAATTGGCCGCAGAAGAAGCGAAGCGGATTCATGGGGAAGGTGTTCCGGTAGAGGCAGCACCAGGGTCTGAAAACCGTATGGCTTTTACCATCAAGGTCCCAGTCGGAGTTGTCGGAGCTATCAGCCCGTTCAATTTCCCTGTTAACCTTGTCGCACATAAAATCGCACCCGCTATAGCGGCAGGGAACGCGGTGGTCTTGAAGCCTGCAAGTAAGACCCCGATTTCTGCACTGAAATTAGCCGGATTGTTCGAAGAAGCAGGACTCCCGAAAGGTTTTCTTAATGTGGTTGTTGGGTCTGGATCCACGGTGGGGAATCAAATGATGAAGGATGAACGAATCAACCTGTACACGTTTACAGGCAGTGCAGAAGTCGGGTTGAAGTTAAAACAAAATACAGGACTGAACAAACTCGTCCTGGAGCTCGGAAATAACTCACCAGTCATTATCGATAAAGAAGCGGACTTGGACGCCGCTGCAGAAAACGTAGCCGCTAAAAGTTACGCCTTTGCCGGGCAGGTTTGTATTTCTGTCCAACGATTGTATGTACACGAAGATGTACGTGAAGAATTCCAGGACAAGTTCATTCAGGCAATTGAAAAGTTGAATGTAGGCGATCCGAACGATCCAAATACCGATGTCGGTCCTATGATCAGCGAGGAAGAAGCCGAACGTGCCGAACAATGGGTGGAGGAGGCGAAGGAAGCAGGAGCCCAAGTCATCCATGGCGGCAATCGTGAGGCTGCTTTATTTCACCCTACGATTTTAACAAATGTGAAACCTGAGATGAAAGTCGTCTGTGAAGAAATATTCGCTCCCGTTGTGAGTATCATTCCATTTTCTGACCTTTCATCATGTATTGAAGAAGTGAATGAATCCCCGTATGGCCTTCAAGGTGGTATCTTCACACAAAATATCGATACCGCTTTTTATGCAGCAAAAAATGTGGAAGTCGGAGGCTTAATGGTCAACGATTCCTCCCAATATCGTGTCGACCTCATGCCTTATGGTGGTGTGAAAGATAGTGGATGGGGCAAAGAAGGCCCGAAATACACCATCGATGACATGACAGAAGAACGCTTAATCGTTCTTAACTTAAATCATTAATCATCAATAATAAATCAAAAAGAAGCGTCCATCCCCCAGGGCGCTTCTTTTCATATTCAATATATGCTTCCGATTGTGGAAGACTCAGTTTCGAGATGTTTTCGGGTTTCGTTGCCATGTTGTGAGTCAGGGGTGGCTGGGAAGCTACTCGCTTTCCTGCGGGGATGACGGCAAGTCTCCTCGAGCTTCGCTCTGCGGGGTCTCGCCAGTCAATCCATTCCCGCGGGAGTCTCGCAGCTTCCCAACCACCCCATTCGATGTAGGTGAGAAACGAACCCCTATACCAAGATGGGGCGTCTTCCACCCCAAAGCAGGATCAGACATAAAGCGCTCCAAATCAA